>DPSB01000493.1:0-285 GCA_003537495.1 Cytophagales bacterium
CCTTTTAGAAATTTTTAGCATTAAAAGATATGAAACGTACATTTCAACCTTCGCGCAAGAAAAGAACAAACAAACACGGTTTTCGCGAACGCATGGCAACTGCTAATGGCCGCAGAGTATTGGCTTCACGCAGAGCAAAAGGCCGTAAAAAGCTAACTGTATCTGACGAAGGTACGCCTAAGACCCGTTAATTGTACTTCTGTTTCTTCATCCAAAAGCATTTTGGATAGGAGAAGCGTTAAACCTTTAATGAAATGAAAAAATCCGAGCGAGAGTCACCCCTCT
>DPSB01000493.1:582-4209 GCA_003537495.1 Cytophagales bacterium
GAGTCACCCCTCTCCTCCGGAGTGGGGCAGGGGGTGAGGCACACGTTCCCAAAAGCCGAGCGTCTTTCAAAAGAAAAATGGATTCAGGAACTCTTCGAAAAGGGTTCCTCTTTTTATTTATACCCGTTTAAGATTATTTATTGTACACATCCCGATTCATCACTACCCAATCAAGTGCTGATAACCGTTTCAAGCCGCCAGTTTAAAAAAGCAGTAGATCGCAACCTGATCAAGCGCAGAATCCGCGAAGCTTACCGAACTCAGAAGGCTATATTAAAACAGTCATCCGTAATTTTTGCATTTGTTTATACAGCAAAAGAAATTCTGCCCTTCACCGAACTAAAGCCTAAAGTTTTAACTGCGTTAACCAAACTAAATACTAGCTCTTCTGCACCCCCCTCTCCACAGGAGAGGGGCCGGGGGTGAGGCTTAAATCAGGCGTTCGGCTTTTATCGAAAAAATTAAGACCTTCGATCTTTCTTATTTCTTTTATACGTCTTGGCGATCTTTGCGCCTTTGCGTGAAACTTTAGACGGCCGATATGAAGCGATTGAAATTTTTAAGTGTATCACTGTTAGTAGTTGCGATAGTGGCCTTTACGGTGCCGTCCGAAAAGTATTTCGACATCGCCAAGAGCCTTGATATTTTTGCTACACTTTTTAAAGAAGTAAATGCCTATTACGTTGATGATGTTAATCCTAAAAAACTGGTTGAAACCGGTATTAACGGAATGCTTAACCAGCTTGATCCGTACACGGATTACATTCCGGAAGAAGATCTCGAAGCTTTCAGCATTCAAACTACTGGTCAATATGCAGGAGTGGGCGCGTTGATCGGCATCGTAAATAAAAAAACAGTTATTACAAATCCTTATGTCGGGTTTCCGGCACATCGCAGTGGCCTGCGCGTAGGCGATGAAATTGTTTCGGTGAGTGGCCAGAACGTGCAGGGCAAACCCACCTCAGATGTAAGTTCCTTATTGAAAGGAAAACCTAACACCGAAGTGGTAATGGAAGTAAAACGACCTGGCGAAAAAAATCTACTCAGTTTCAAACTCACACGCGAGAAAATAAAGATCTCAAACATCACGTATCGCGAAATGATCGACAATGAGGTAGGCTATATCAAGTTAGATGAGTTTACGCCCGGTGCAGCAAAAGAAGTAGAAGCTGCGGTAACTGAATTTAAAAAGCAAGGCGCAAAAAAAATGGTGCTCGATTTACGCGACAACCTGGGCGGCTCGCTTTACGAAGCAGTTAACATTGTAAACCTCTTCATACCCAAAGGTAAAGAAGTAGTGTCTACCAAGGGCAAAGTAGAAGATTGGAATAAAACGTACACCACACTTAACAATCCACTTGATACCGAAATACCTTTAGCGGTACTCACCAGTGGAAGTAGTGCCTCAGCAAGCGAAATTGTGGCTGGTTCTTTGCAGGATTATGATCGTGCGGTTTTAATCGGACAAAAAACTTTTGGTAAAGGATTAGTTCAAACTACCCGCCAATTGGCTTACAATGCTCAACTTAAAGTAACCACAGCAAAGTACTATATTCCCAGTGGCCGATGCATTCAGGCTATTGATTATGAACATCGCAAAAGCGATGGCACCGTTTCAAAATTTGCCGATTCGCTTAAGCGCGAGTTTAAAACCAAAGGTGGTCGTAAAGTTTATGATGGTGCCGGTCTCGATCCGGACGTTCCGGTTGAAGCTGCTAATTTTAGTTCGGCAGTAATTGAGTTGGTGAGTTCAGGTCTTGTGTTTGAGTATGCTACAAAGTTTTGCAGTGAACATCCCAATCCAGCATCTATGAAAAACTTCAGACTTTCTGATGAGGAGTATCAAAAGTTCACGACATGGGTTGCGGAACAAAAATTTACCTATGCTACCGAACTCGATCAAAAAGCGGATGAGTTAATTGCATCGGCAAAGCGCGAAAAATATTATGACGAGCTGCAATTTCAATTCAATGAATTGAAAACACGTATAGATCAAAACAAAAACACCGCACTCGCCAGAAACAAGCCCGAGCTTTCACGTATCCTCGAACAGGAAATTGCATTTCATTATCAATTGGCTAAAGGTCAGGTTGAGGTGATGCTCGATCGCGATCCTGAACTTATACAGGCCCGTAAAGTATTGTCTGACGCTGGAGTTTATCGTAAAATTCTTTCGGCAAACTAATGGGGCGTTTACTCAGCATTGAAACATCTACACAAGTTTGTTCGGTAGCCATTCATCAGCAGGGTGAATTGTTAGCTTTTCGCGAAATAAATGAGCCGCGCTCGGCTGCATCGCAATTAGCCCCCATGATTGATGCCGTTATGATTGAATCAAATACGCAATCGGCTATGCTTGGTGCAGTAGTAGTAGCTGCCGGCCCAGGTTCCTACACAGGCCTGCGTATAGGAGTAGCCACTGCAAAAGGAATTTGTTTTGCATTGAATCTTCCACTTATTGCAGTTAACACGTTAGATTTAGTAGCGCAGCAGGGTAAAGAACGTATAAGCAATAATGCTGGGTTGCTTTGCCCTATGTTAGATGCGCGTAGAATGGAAGTGTATTGTAAACTGGCAGATTATAATTTAAACGAGGTAGAGCCTACGCAAGCAAAGATTATTGAGGCTACAAGTTTTAATGAATATCTGGAAAAAAATCCGGTTTACTTTATTGGAGAAGGCGCAACAAAGTGCAGAGAGATAATTTCGCATACAAATGCAAACTTTTTAGATGATGTAATCCCAAATGCGTCTCACTTAGGCAAAATGGGTTATCGTAAATGGACGCAGCAGTATTTTGAGGATACGGCCACGTTCGAGCCATTTTACTTAAAAGATTTTCTTATCCGCAAACCAACGGCTTTATAATAGTGTTGAGTATTCAATGGAAAACGAAATAGTAAATAGAGTAAGCAACAGTCAATTGGTAACGTTCGATCTGGAAGAACTATACACACCAGGCGAACGCATCGTATTTGATATAAAACATTTACTCGTTCAGGAACTGATCTTGCGCGAAAAAAACTTTCGTGATTTTATTAAAGACCACAATTGGACTCAGTATCAGAATAAGTTTGTGGCCATCACATGTTCAACCGATGCAATTGTACCAACTTGGGCATACATGCTTTTGGCTTCAGCACTTCAGCCACATGCACAACAGGTTGTATTTGGTTCTTTACAGGATTTAGAAGTTCGATTGTTTGAACAAACCTTGAATAAAATCGATTGGCAAAAGTTCGCCAATGCTAAAGTGGTGGTAAAAGGTTGTAGCAAGGTTGAAGTGCCAGTTTCAATCTATGTTGAGGCCACAAATAAGCTTCGGCAGGTGGCTCAAAGCATCATGTATGGCGAACCTTGCAGTACAGTGCCAATTTTCAAAAGAAAAACAGCCTGATTCTAATTCTGATTATCAATCAGTTAGCCTGAATAAGCTAAAAAAGGCCATTTTTTGTAAAAAATCTTCATTGCAACACTTGCAGATACACACTCAAAGGCTACCTTTGCACTCCCTTTTGAACGGAAAAGGGCTTCTGGTTTGAAAATTCGAAAGTTTTAGAACCACTTCTGTTAGAGAACAGCAACAAGGGTTGTTGAAAATTCTAACAATCGTTCTTTGAATGAATG
>DPSB01000494.1:0-3805 GCA_003537495.1 Cytophagales bacterium
GTTAGGGCTGTGCATATGTGTATAACTTCTAGTGCTTAAACGTGCGTTAAGTTTTTGTGGATATGTTTGGTTTGAGGTTTATTCGTTTTGATTTGATTTTACAAGATACTGGATATTTGTCAACATTTTTTGTTTAAAGTGAATAGGAGGAGAGGTGTTGTTAACAGGTGGTGTATAACTGCTTTGGGGAGGTGGATTTTAACAATTGTTCCTGACCAATTTAGCTGATTGATAAGTCATGTGGATATTGGGGTAGTTTATCCACAGCGTTAACAAGTTATTCAGAACTTTATCATCAAGGGTCCGTATTCCCAGTTGGCTCTGATTGGGAAGGAATATTTGCCTTCTTCAGATTTGTAGTAGTAAACTTCCTCCGGTTCTGTCCGAGTCACGAAGTTTCCCGGATCCCATTTTCCATTTTCGTTTCTATCGATAATGTACCGAAACTTATATTCCTGAGCTTTCACGAATTTGAATGTATGTTCTTTTATGTTTTTAATTTCATCAACAACTTTATCATCTGAGGTTACGAGTTGCAAGATGAAATGGGTTTGTGATGTTTCTACTTTAACTGTTACAAGGCCAGTATCTTCTTCTTTTAAGAATTTTATTTCTTTTGAAATTTGGTTGGATGTATCGCCCACATTCGAAATGAAGGCACCCTTTGTATAGATGAGTGCCAGAGGCAGTTTGTTTTTAGCGGTTGATGTATCAATCGGTATGGTTTCTGTTCTTACCTGAATAGTATGCCTTATGGTGTCAATTGTAAAGTTACTTAGCGGTATCGGTTTTTTGGTAGCTGAATCGTATCGGATATATATGCTATCGGGTAGGATTGATTGAAGTGGTTTATTGAACGAAAGTTGGTGGGAATAAATTCTTTTCTGATGATTATAGCTTTCGACAACTTCCTTTAGAGTAAATCTCTCCTCAGCCATTTTTGTTTCCGATCGCTTTATGTGTATGGTAGAATCTATTGTTTGTCCAAGGCTATCGATACCAGACATTTTGGTTTTGATTGAATCGGGATTTGTAAAATTGTGGTAGAAGATTACTTCGTTAGTGTTGTCTCCATAGCTATAAGGAATATTCTTGTCAGAAGTGACAGCGACTGAATCTAAACCCTTATTAAATCTAATACGCGAAGTTTTTTCCGTGTGTCTTACTGAGGTTAATTGTAATGGGCGAGCGTCTATTGCAATCAAACTTATGAAAGTTGAGTCTGCATTTTGGTTTAAGATTATAGGCATCATTTTAAAGCCGAATCTTTCAGTCTTACTGTCGACCTTTAGGTTTTTGTTTTTATCATCAAACGCATAAACATAATAAGTTCCTGATTTAAGATTTTGTATAGAGAACACACCTTCTTTATTGCATTTTGTAAAGTATGTGGGTGTATGACTGTAGATATTGAATGTATCGCTCTGATATAGCGCAACGGTAATTTTATCTGGGGCCTTTTCAGTGAATGTTTCTTTAACTCTGCCGGCTATTATGAGTGAATCTATGACAGGTCCGGTACTAAACGCAATGCGTAAATTTTCAGCCGGGTTTCCTTCATTCAAATCCTGAACACCATCACGGAAGTTAATATTATAGGTGGTATTCTCTTGCCATGGATTTTGTGGGTCTATAATAAGCTTGTTTTTTTTTACAATAAACTTTGTGTCTTTTCCGGGTGAAGGAGTAATGAGAATTTCTTCTTTAGCATCCTTCAGTTTTATTGGTTCGCTAAAAGTTAGTTCAAGCTCAGTACCCTTAAAGTTTTTCTGATTATTTGCAGGAGTAGAATATTCTAGCTGAGGTGCGGTTTCATCTTTCGGGCCTCCAGTTGGTGATGTAACACTTGCACATCCGTAAGCCAGAAATAATATGGGTATAAGTTTCTTCACGATTTTTTAGCAATGTAAATCAGGCTTGAATATTCACCAGTTTTTCTCGCAGCGCGATTAGAGTTCCAGCCTTGGTGAAATGCTCGAAAATATCGGATGAGTGTACCGGCATTAGAATCTTTGTAGGATTCGCTGAGTAAGGAAACGTAGTAAGCGTCAAGTTTCATCGGTACAATTTTTTGTACATCAAATCCAGCAGTAGTCAATATTTGTGTCATGGTTTGCTTATTAAAGTGCCACAGGTGCCGGGGTACGTCATAAGCGGCCCAATGATTTTTGTAATGAGTTGCATCCGCACTTTTACAATTGGGAACAGCAATAAAAATGGTGCCAGAAGCCTCTAGCCTTTTACTAAGTTCAGTTAGAGTTTTATTTAGATCATGAATATGTTCCAGCACATGCCATAGTGTTATGATGGAATAAGTTCCATCGACACTTTGGATCAACTCATGAACGATGGCATTTTCACTTGCTTTTGTCCTGGCATCTGATGATGGCTCTACACCGGTTACGTTCCAGCCTTTAGCTTTCATGTGAGCAAGAAAGCTTCCAGTTCCACAGCCGTAGTCGAGGAGTGTTTTCTTCTTAGCGTAGGTAGTGATAAGCTGTTGTTTCCACTTCAGCGTATAACTTCTCGCTATCCGGTACAAGCGATCCATTAAGCTGCCCGATCCGCCCGTGTGCGAGATATACTTTTCTGATTTATAAAAACTATGAATTGTTTCGGCTGTCGGTCGTGGATTAGTAATGGTGAACCCACACAAGGTGCAGTTCACCAAATCGAAGGTTTGTTGGCTAACCGTATAATCTTTAACTGTTAGAAATGATTGGAATGAGTTAGCCTGGCAAACGGGACAAACTGAAATTGTTTCAAGTGTCATTTACTTGCCAAGATACACGGTTAGAATGGAAACATCGGCAGGTGATACTCCGCTGATGCGCGACATCTGACCAATGGTTTCGGGACGGACGCGTTTTAGTTTTTCTCTTGCTTCTGATGATAATGCCTTAACGCGGTCATAGTCAAAATCGGGAAGGATTTTGTAGTTCTCCAGACTTTCTATTTTCTCCGCCAGCTTTTGTTCGCGCTCTATGTACGATTCATACTTCAGGTTTATCTCCACCTGTTGTTGTACTTCTGTTGCGTATTTGTCTATGGACATTTTGATTCGACTATCAAGTTTTGCCAACTCACTTATTCCGATTTGTGGTCTTCTTAAAAGTGAAACAACTGAAACCTTCTCGGGTATGGGTGATGTGCCCAGTTGTTCAAGTTCAGTGTTTACTATTTCTGGCTCAGCTCGCATTTCTTGTAATTCTTTCGCGAGTCGTTGCATATCGTTTTTCTTAGTAAGCACTTTTTCAAAACGCGCCTCACTTGCTAAACCAATTTTATAACCGAGTTCTGTTAAACGTAAATCAGCATTGTCTTGTCGCAACAAAATTCTGTATTCAGCACGCGATGTAAACATGCGGTAAGGCTCTTGTGTGCCTTTGTTCACAAGGTCATCAATTAGTACTCCGATATAGGCTTCAGATCGCTTCAAGATAAATGGCTCTTTATTATGAACCTTATTGTGAGCGTTTATTCCGGCCATTAACCCCTGGCAGGCCGCTTCTTCGTAACCTGTTGTGCCATTGATTTGTCCTGCAAAATACAGATTATCAATTAGTTGTGTCTCTAAAGTTGTTTTTAATTGTGTGGGTGGAAAGAAATCGTATTCAATTGCATAACCCGGCCTAAACATCTTGGCGTTTTCAAAACCGGGAATCAAACGAAGGGCTCTGTACTGAATGTCTTCCGGAAGCGATGTGGAGAATCCATTGACGTAAATTTCAACTGTGTTCCAGCCTTCGGGTTCTACAAAAATCTGATGACGTTCGCGCTCAGCGAAGCGATTGATTTTGTCTTC
>DPSB01000494.1:4170-8955 GCA_003537495.1 Cytophagales bacterium
GGCGACTTGTCGAAGCCCTGTTCAAGTTGTTTATGTACGTTTTCGTTCGTGTAGGTAATCCAGCAACTCAATTGTTTTTCGGGAGCCTTTGTGTTGGTGAAGGAGAACTTGCCTGAATCGGTATCGCCTGGCTGCTCTTCCATTAGTGAGTAATCTAAACTGCGGCCATCAATTCTGGGCGGAGTCCCGGTCTTCATTCTACCGGCCTCGAATCCAAGCTCTATTAGTTGTTCTGTAATTCCTGTGGCCGAACGTTCTGCTGCCCGACCGCCTCCAAAGTTCTTTTCTCCTATGTGAATTTTTCCATTCAGGAAGGTTCCATTGGTTAGCACCACAGCTTTACCCATTATCTCGATCCCCAAAGAGGTGCGCACGCCAACAACCCTGTTTTCTTTAACCACTAACCCACTTACCATTTCTTGCCAGAAATCTAAGTTCTGAGTTTGCTCTAAAGCCAATCGCCATTGTTCAGCAAAGAGCATTCGGTCGTTTTGAGTTCTTGGGCTCCACATTGCCGGGCCTTTTGAAAGATTCAGCATCCGGAATTGAATCATGGATTTGTCTGAGATTATCCCAGAGTATCCGCCAAGCGCATCAATCTCACGAACAATCTGGCCCTTGGCTACGCCCCCCATTGCCGGATTGCATGACATTTGGGCAATGGTATTCATATTCATAGTAACCAACAGCACACGCGACCCCATGTTAGCCGCAGCGGCAGCAGCCTCACATCCGGCATGACCGGCACCCACAACAATTACATCGTATTCTGGAAACATCTGGTTTGTTGGTTCCACGTGAAACAATCCGAACCTTAATCTCTGGCGGGTTCCACGTGAAACGTTTATTTACGCAAAGATAGGCAAGCTTCCTCTGTTTTGCGCATGAGGGCTTTTTCTGAAGGTTTCTTGTCCTTAAAACCAATTAAGTGCAAAATGCCATGAATAAGAACCCGGTGAAGCTCCTTATCCATGGTTGATTTAAACTTCAAGGCATTTTCGGCCACTCTTTCTGTGCTGATATAGATTTCAGCTTCTATTGGCTCAGCTTTTTCGGAAAGCCGGAAAGTTATGATGTCAGTAAGGGTATTGTGCTTTAGAAACTGCTGATTGATGCTTAGCAAGTAGGTATCGGAACAAAACACATAGCTGACTTCGGAAAAGTCGGTTTTATGCTTTCGGGCTATGGCCTGAATCCAGGCCCAAGTCTTTTTCTTGTTGAAACGAGGTAAGGGAACGTCTGCAGCGTGAAACGAAACCCGCATCAATTGATATAGAAGCTTAATTCAACAACCTTTCCCTGATTGGTGAAATCAACCTCATCCGCAAGGTGCTTCATTAGAAAGATGCCTCGGCCACCGGGCTTCTCCAGATTTTCTGGTGCTGTTGGATCAGGTAGATTATTATAATCAAAACCAGAGCCCTCATCCTCTACCCGGAATTTAATCAAGCCCTCCTCCAGCGAAAGCGCAAGCGAAACGTTTTTACCAGAGTCGCTACGGTTTCCGTGCTTAATGGCGTTGTTAACTGCCTCGGTTACGGCTATCATAATATTGCCGTAGATATCGTCATTGAGCTGATACTTATCTTTGGCATTATCGATGAAGCTTTCAATCATTCTGATGTTTTCAGAAAGTGAAGGAATTTCAATACGGATGTTCTTCATGCCTGCCAACTTAGTCTTGAGTTTTAATACGCTTAAAATATTCGCCTACCTCCTGCTTATAATAAGGATAAAGCCTTGGAGGCACGGTTTTCAGCAATTCTACTTCTTTTTCCTTTAATCTTAAATATTCGTCAAAAGCTCGCGGAATTTCATTGCTATAATCTTTTGCCGATTCTCCTTTTCGCTCATCATCCAGGTCTTGTTCTCGCATGGACTTTTCAGATTCCAACAACCTACTTAGAATTTCTTTCTGGCGTTGAATGGTTTGTTCTGTAATCTGTTTGTTAACCAAATCCATTTCGGTTTGTTCCATTTTCATGGGAATATCATCGCCCATACTTTGCCCGCCCTGTTGTTTTAGTTTTTCCTGCATCTCTTGCAGTGCCCTGCGAATGCGCTCTTGTTCTGCAGCCATTCGCGCAAACTCTTCTGACAGCTCGCGGCCCTGCTTGCCACCACCATTTTTTAATTCCTGCATTTGCTGGTTTAGCATCTCCTGCATTTTACCAAGCGAGTTGGGTTGCCCGGATTTCTTTTTGCCTTTGCCTGGCTTGGCGTTAGCCATCATGTTCATCATCATTTCAAAATGATCGTTCAGCATTAAAGCCAGGTTGTTAATGCTCGTCATAGACAATTGCATCTCTGTGCTGGCATTGGCTTTTCTCCTTTCCTTAATATTATACACCGCTTTGTCGATGTGGTCGTTTAACTCGCCAACTTCTTTTGTAACCACCGAACCCATGAAGGGGTCTTTCTTGGAAAGAGCTAACAAGCTGTCTTCCAATACTTTAGCGTCATCTTTGATCTTTAATTGGTTTTGCGAGAGGGTAACATAACGCGGATCTGTCTGCTGAATTGGACCAAAATCTTTTATCAATCCCTCCTGATCAAACGAGAGTTTAACCAATCCATGAATAATCTGGCGCAAGCTCTCCAGATTTTGTTGATCCATTTCCATTTGCATAGAACTTTGCATGCCCTCCATTTTTTTTGCCATCTCTTTCATTTTAGAGATTGCTTTCTTCTGCTGCTGGCTAGATTTTTTGTTGTCGCCTTTGTCAAGAGATTCTTCACTCTCTTCTTGCGACTCATTGATTTCTTCCTGCGACTCGGCATCAGAGCTTTCTTCTTTGTTTAGCTCTTCACCAAGTTTATCAAGTTCATCCAACTGTTGCTCCAGCGCATTAAACTTCTCCTTTAGGTCTTGCTGTTCTTTGGTTAGTTCTTCTTGCGAGGGTTTGTTTGAACTATCATTCTTTTTGTCGTCTTGCTTTTCGGTTTTCTCCAAAAGCTCTTCTTGTTTTTTGATTTGCTCTTTCAATTCCTGAACAGCCTGATCAAGTTTATAGTCGTATTGAAGTTCTTTAAATAGCGATAGGGTTCGCTCCAGTTCTTTCTCCAGATTTATTTCTTTGCGATCCAGCTTTTCCAACATCTTCTGCATCTGATTTACATCGGTGTTTTCCTGCAGCAGCTTTTGAAGTTCATCAAACATTTTTTTGGTTTCCTCATCAAGCAGTTCATTCATCAGTTTTTGAATTTGCTCTGATTTCTCCTTGATGCGCTCGTTCTCCTCTGAAAAAGCATCTTTCTTTTGTTCTAGTAACGCGTTTTCTTTTTGTAATTCTTTGATGGCTTCGTCCAGTTTTGTTTTTTGATTCAACAAATCTTCCAACATCTTTTTATCCTGCCAGTCCATAGATTGTTTGCCGCGCAACTTTTGTTGTGCATCGTCTATAGATTTTTGCAATTCGCGGGCACGCTGAATACTCTGATCTATTTTCTGTTCTGCCGATCGCTGATTCTGAGCAATCTCAGCTTTCAGTTGATCTTCTCCGGGTAAAGCGAAAGTATAATCTGCGCTTCGTGCTGACTTGCGACCATTAACACCATCATTATCCCAAACCTGGAGGTGATAAACCAACTTGTCGCCAGGCTTTAGCTGGATGGAATCAATTGCCCATTGGAAAAAGAAATTTTGTTGTTTGTTATTACGGGCAATAGGTACGCTTCTTTTTTGGCGGGCCGCTTCTTTACTTCCGGAGATAACCGCGTAATTTAATTGTAGCGCAGTAAGGCCGTAGTCATCAGTAATAGAGCCACCCAACAAAATATTTTTATATAGCACGGAGTCTTGCAGATTTTCGACCGCTATTTGAGGAAACTGATCTTTTATAACATCAACCCGATACGCAAGCCGATCTTTGTTTTTGCTCTCTTCATTTTCAAGTTCTATCCAATAGTTTTCGGGGTTTTGAAAGGACTTATTGAAAGTGAATAAGTTATTATCAATGAGCTGCATCTCATTAGGATTTCCCTCGGCAAAAAACAACGTTGCTTTTTGCGCATAAGCCGTAGCAATAGACCAGCTAACTTTTGTTCCCTCCGGCACTTCTAAATTTCCGGCATTGTTTAGTTGTTGCGATCGCAAACCCAGATACGCAGGATAATCCAACAAAACATTTAAGCCGGTTATCTCTGGCCGGTTTATAATAGATAAAGTAAAACCAGAAGAGAAAAATCCGGAGGCCTCAAACACAAAGTCAACGGGCTGTTGAATGTTATCAAACGTGTATTCAAAAATTGCGGCATTAGCCGATTGCATTTTCCAGCGTAGGTCTCCGGCAACAATATAAACGGCAGCAGGTAATGCTTCACCCTCCAGCTTCAGTGAAAGCGTAAAATCTTCGTTGAAGAATGCCGAAAGACTTTTGTTTTGAACATTAAACTTAAACGGTGCCTGTGGCGAAAACTCCTGATTAAATTGTACGATTCGTTTTGTGCTCTCGGTAAAAATTCCTGAGTTGAAAATCAACAACACAACAATTACTCCGAAAGGAATTAACAGGTATCTTAAATATTTTCGATTCGACTTTAGATCAATGGCACTTTCGAAAGCAATGTCTTGCATGGAGATTGCCTTTTGTGAGATGCCCGCTTCAGCCAACGCATTGTTGCCCTGTGCACTTAATTGCAACAGGTTAATAAGTTTATCCGAAACATGCGGAAAGTAACTTCCTATAAGTCGTGCGCTTTCTTCCTTGCCCAATCCTTTTTTATAGACAATCCACTGAAGGGGTTCGCGCAAAAAACGAAATACAGCATAAGCCGCAACAACAA
>DPSB01000237.1:0-2821 GCA_003537495.1 Cytophagales bacterium
TTAGTAAGGTAGAAATAGATTATGTTTAGGTCAAATTTTTATGTGCCGATTTATCGCATCATATTTGGGATTGCATGACCCCGCATCAACATCTTCAACACCAACTCGAACTCATTAAACAGGAACGCGCAGCCGATCTGGAGCAGTATCGGCAAAAAGTATTATTACGATCGCTAACCCAACGTGTAAAAGATGGTGTTACATGGTACCCGGTAAGATTATTGCGCGATTACATTGGTACAGGAGAACGCATTATCATTGAAGTGGAACGCGCACATCCGTCTGATAAACCGCATAGCTTTCAAAGCGGCAAATCGGTAAACGTTTTTTGCAACGCATCGGGCAAACCCGAGAAGCAACACTTGCAAGGCGTAATCAATTATGTGCAAGACAATACGCTGGTCATTACTATTAACCCCGATGACTTGCCGGAATGGATGAACGATGGCAACCTGGGTGTTGATGTAATGTTTGATGAGATGACGTACAAGGAAATGGAGTACGCCTTAAAATCGGTAAGCAAGGCTGAAGACAATCGTGTTGCTGAATTGCGAGAATTGTTTCTCGGTGCTGCCACTCCGGTTCTATCAACTGAAGTTGAATCGTTGCCCACACCACAGTTAAATCAAAGTCAGCAGGCGGCACTACAAAAAATTTTACAAACGCAGGATGTAGCTTTTATTCATGGGCCGCCCGGCACAGGCAAGACAACCACATTAGTGCAAGCCATTGTACAAACACAACGCATCGAGGGCCAGGTGTTGGTGAGCGCACCCAGCAATGCCGCCATTGATTTACTGGTGGAGAAACTAAGTGAGCAAGGTTTGAATGTGGTGCGCATTGGCCATCCGGCACGGGTTACCGAACAAACTTTAAGCAAAACATTAGATGCACGCATTGCTGCGCATGCACATTACGATGAACTGCGTGCGTTACGCAAGCGAATTGAAAAAGTAAGATCCGAAGCTTCCAAATTTAAACGCACGTTTGGCCACCACGAACGCGAACACCGCAGGTTGTTGAAAGAAGAAGCCAAGTTATTGAAGTCGGATGCAGATATGCTGGAGTTTTATATGGTGAATGATGTGCTGCAACACGCGCAGGCAATTTGTTGTACGTTAGTGGGAGCCTCGCATCCGGTACTGCGTGGGCGAAAATTCAAAACTGTTTTTATTGATGAAGCCGCTCAATCGTTGGAGGCTGCCTGTTGGATACCGATGTTACGGGCGCAGCGGATAATATTGGCGGGCGATCATTGCCAATTGCCACCCACCATAAAATCAAATGAAGCAGCCAAAGCCGGATTAGCTGTCACCTTGTTTGAACACGGAATTGAAAAACATCCACAAGCAGTTTCCTTGTTGCAGATTCAGTATCGCATGCACGAAGCCATTATGAAGTTTCCATCGCAATGGTTTTACGGGGGCAAGTTAGTGGCACATCCAACGGTAAAAGCAGGTTTGTTAAAACCACATCAACAACCGGTTGAGTTTATTGATACGGCCGGTTGTGGGTTTAACGAAAAACAAGACCCCGAAACGTTGAGCCGGTATAATGAAGAAGAAGCCGCATTTGTAATTCGCGAAACCGAAAAGTTAGTAGAAGATTTTGGTGCGGAAGCCTGGCGCGAACAACAGATTACGTTAGGGATTATTACACCGTACCGCGCACAAGTAGATTACCTGAATAAGGTAGCCGCGGCATCTTCTATACTCGAACCACTCGGCAAACTGATTACCATCCATACAGTAGATGCCTTTCAGGGACAAGAACGCGATGCGATTGTGATTAGTTTTGTAAGGAGCAATGATAAAGCTGAAGTTGGTTTTCTGGCTAACATCCGCAGAACGAATGTAGCCATGACCCGCGCGCGAAAAAAATTATTGATGATTGGCGACAGTGCTACACTGGCAGCCCATCCGTTTTACGAGGCGTTGCTCGATTATGTGCAGCAAAATGAATTTTATAAAAGTGCATTTGAGGTTTGAATTCACACAGCCCACATTAATTAAACGATTGCCTGAATGCCAATGGCGAAACATTCGTTTTACTTTTAAAAAGTTTATTAAACGATTGTGGGTGTTCAAACCCAAGCTGATAGGCAATTTCGCTCACCGACAAACCCGTTGTGGAAAGTTTTTCTTTCGCCTTATCAATTAATCTATCGTGAATATGCTGTTGTGTGCTTTGGCCTGTCAACGACTTTAACAGACTACTCAGATAACTTGGTGATACATGCAATGCCTCTGCTATGGCTTGCACTGCGGGCAGCCCTTTGGTTGTCAGATCTTCTTTATCAAAATAATCGGTAAGCCATGCTTCCAATTTCTCCAAAATTTGATGATTGGATTTTTTACGCGTAAGGAACTGGCGTTCGTAAAAACGCTCGGCATACGTAAATAAAAGTTCTAATTGGGCAATAATCACATCCTGACTAAACTTATCAATGTTAGCTTTATACTCCTGGCGGATGTTTTCCACAATGATGTTGATCATCGCTTCTTCCTTGTCGGATAAAAACAATGCTTCGTTGGTAGCATAATCGAAGTATGCAAACTGTTTAATCTTTTTTGCCAGTGATGTATTCCATAAAAAATCAGGATGAATAAACAACATCCATCCTTGTAAATCAGGTGGCACGCCTCCTTCCTCGCCCCGCAAAATTTGTCCCGGTGCCATAAAAGCCATCAGGCCTTCATCGAAATCATAGCGTTGTTGTCCGTAGACTAAATTATTGCAACCGCGTTTGATAGACACCACGTAGAAATCAAAAATTACGGCTTGTACGTTTGATTGGTTTTTTTGATCGGCCACATCAATA
>DPSB01000237.1:3061-4457 GCA_003537495.1 Cytophagales bacterium
TCGTTTGATTGGTTTTTTAGATCGGCCACATCAATAATACTAATGAGCGGATGATGTGGTTTTTCTAGTCCTGCCACGCGGTGGCCCTCCGAAATGGATTTTATTCTAATTGGTGTATTTGCCATTTGGTTCTATTTATTAGTTCGAAAACTTAAAGGGATATTTCAGCCAGATTAAAATCAGAGGCATAGCCATAAATGGTATTTCTATCAAGGCTGTTTTAAAATCGCCAGCGCGTAACGACATCGCCATAATGAAAACAATGGTGAGTGCATTCAGTAGGTTACTGATAAAAAAAGTCTGCGGCAAGAACAACATCAATCCTACCACAATTGAGAACACGCCAAAGAAAGGCATAATGGTTGGTGTAATGCCCAGGTTGCCCATCATCTTTGCCTGTTCGGCTGTTGGGGTTTGAAAAGCATCCCAGCCATGCTTCAGGCTTAGTGCTGCCGAAATCAATAAGAGTATAATACTTACAACTTTCATAGTAATTAATTTTTAAGGTTAGCAGTATAAGAACAGGGTTGCGCATTCAATTTATTCTGAAAAAGCTGGATTGCAAAACCGGGTAAATCATTTAATGTAACAATACATCATTTATTGAACTCTTTTAAACTTCATGGTTTTGCCTAATAGCGAAATACCCATGTAGCCTCGGAACTCCATTTCGGTTTCGCTCTTCAATTTTACTTTCAGACTGTAGGTACTTCCTGTTTCCGGATTGTATAATTCACCACCAGTATATTCACCATCTTCAAAGGTCAGGTTTGTTACATTGATTATACCATACCGCGATCTGCTTTGCAGACTCTTATCCGGATTCTTGAAATCCTTTTTTATGGTTTTTCCATCTTCTTCAAACATGGAAGAGGCGAACAACAGTTTTCCAAAATACTGACTACCTGATTTAAAAAATTCAAATTTCAGTTTAGGATCAGATGCTTCACTTTCCCATACGCCTATTATTTTATCGGTATGTAGTTGCGCGAAAGATACTGATGCCAGGAATAGCACGATCAATAAAGAAAATATTCGTTTCATCTCATTTTAATTTTATACCCGTATATAATTTTTCATTTGAATACATACGTATTCATCACATATCCCATGCCCAACGCAATCGGAATTCCTATTAACGCCCTTGTTAATGCACTTTTGGCTTTATTGGGAAACTGACTTCTGTGCTTGAAGTACAGAAAAAATCCTATTGGTGGAATGGCGTTAGAAATTACCATCAATACTTTCGGTAGGTTGTCTTTATCGTTTTGCATTTTTAACCGCTTTAACTTTTTTAAATTCTCCATGCCCAAAATTCAAAAGCGTATTAGGCATAATTCTGCTGGCTGTTTTAATTACACTGATCAAAAAAGGTTTAAGTTCTTTTTTATCACTT
>DPSB01000368.1 GCA_003537495.1 Cytophagales bacterium
GAATTTACTAATTGATTAAGGGCTGGGGCATCTGCCAGAACGGCCTTTAGAATCATATGCTATAAAATTTTCTCTTTGTCGAAGGTAGTAAAACATTATTAGCAAGTTAAATTCTATCTTTAGAGAACAAATTTTCTACCGTATGCGATCTATTGTTTTGTTGAGTGCAGTATTGCTACTCGCGTGTTCAAAAGATAAACACGAGCCCCGTGTGTGGCAAAGTATAGAACAAAGTTTACAAACACAGTTGATAACCATTCAGGATGGCGATACGCTCTTTCTGCCAGAAGGTAATTTTATGTTCACCAAAAGTTTGGCGATGGAAGGAAAATCCAACATTACCATTCGGGGTAAAGGAATAGATAAAACCATATTGTCGTTTAAAAATCAAACCGAAGGAGCACAAGGTTTATTGGTTAGCAATGGCAGAAATATTACACTCGAAGATTTTTCGATTGAAGATGCAAAAGGTGATAACCTGAAAGTGAGTGAAGTGGTAGGTATTACATTAAAAAGAATTCGTTCGGTGTGGGCCGATGGACCCAAGACGGAAAACGGTGCGTATGCCTTGTACCCGGTTTTGTGTAAGCACGTGTTGATTGATGAATGCATTGCCATGGGCTCATCCGATGCTGGTATTTATGTGGGCCAATCCGATTCAGTAATTATCCGCAATAGTAAGGCGTATTGGAATGTGGCTGGTATTGAAAGTGAAAATTCTCGTTGGGTAGAAATCTATGGCAATGAAGCCTACGAAAACACCGGTGGTATTTTAATTTTTGATTTGCCTGGACTTACACAATATGGACATACTACAAAGGTTTATAACAATAACATTTATAACAACAATCACGACAACTTTGCCATGAAAGGAAACATTGTGGCAAGCATTCCGCCCGGCACGGGAGTTATGATTTTAGCCACACACAACCTGGAGTTAACCGGCAATGAAATCATTGACAATAAAACCGTTGGCACCGGAATAATCAGTTACGAATTGGTAGCTGCTTTAAATGAAGGTGAAGTTGAACAAGAAACTTCCATTGGTGGTGTGCAAACAGTAGCCAATAATTTCAGAGCTGATACCTTGTATAATCCCTTTCCGTACGGGATATATATTCATGATAATAAGTATGAAAACAGTAAATGGTTTCCGGCACTAAGTCATGATATCGGTAAACTGTTTTTTATGAAGTCCTTTATGAATCCACCCGATATTGCATATGATGGAATCCCGGATCCTAATCGGCCCGATCATCAGATTTGCATTCAGCAAGGTGATGAAGTAATTGTGATTAACCTGGATGCAGCAAATGATTTTGAAAATCTGAAAAAGGATGCCCGCCAATTTGATTGTGAAGGCGTGAAGATTTCATTACGATGAGACAATTCTTTTTACTTGTATTTGTTAGCGTGTTTTTGTCTTGTGAATCGCGCAAACAAGAAATTGTTGTATTGCCAGAAGCTGAATCAGCAATCGACTTATCGCACATCGGTAAAACAAAACTTTCGGAGTATGGATTTTTTGTTGGCGAACTAAAAACACTTACTCCGGCCGTAGGCGTAGTACCTTACACACTCAACTCTGCCTTGTTTTCGGACTACGCACTAAAAAAGCGTTTCATAAAAATGCCGCAAGGGAAAAAGGCAGGTTTCAGTGCTGATGATGTATTTGACTTTCCAGACGGAACAATCCTGATAAAAAATTTTTATTACCCTGCCGATCTTAACAAGCCGGAGGAGAATCTGCGCATGTTGGAAACCAGGTTGTTGATTAATGAAGGTGGTATTTGGAAAACGTTGCCCTACATCTGGAATGGTGAGCAAACGGAAGCTTATTTAAATGTGGCCGGAAAAAATATAGACGTTTCGTGGAAACACACCGATGGCCAACTTCAGAAAATAAGTTATTCAGTACCCAACATGAATCAATGCAAGGGTTGCCACTTGCGTGGTGATAAAGTAATGCCCATTGGCCCAAGCGCCAGGCAGCTGAATGGAGATTATGCGTTTAGTGAAGGCAAACAAAATCAGTTATTGTATTGGCAGAAGAATGCGTTGATAGACCTTCCTGAAATAGGTTCCGTTGCAAAATTAGTTTCGTATGACGATGAATCTGTTGTATTAAGTGAACGAGCGCGGGCGTGGCTCGAAATAAATTGTGCGCATTGCCACCGTGCCGATGGCCCGGCTAAAAATAGTGGCCTGTATTTGTTGGCAAGCGAAAATGATCCGGCCCGATTAGGAATTGGCAAGGCTCCGGTTGCCGCAGGTAAAGGTTCAGGTGGATTGCTTTACGGAATTGTACCCGGTAAACCAGAAGAATCTATTCTTCAATATCGGATTGAATCTGTTCACCCAGGAATTATGATGCCCGAACTTGGCCGATCAGTTACGCATCAAGAAGGTGTAACCTTAGTGCGCCAGTGGATAAAAGAGATGCAATAAAAAGAGAGCAACTTGCGCTGCTCTCCTTCTTCTTCAACCTAACCTGAGTCTTAATTCTTGTTCTTCAAATCCAGCGCAAAATCTTTAGCAGTTTTGGCTGTCATGATATCCATAAAACTTAAGGCACCATTAGTAGCTGGGCCACCGCCAGTTTGAATTTGTGGAACAACAGCTCCCTGATATTTACTAAACGCATCGGCCCACACTTTTTGTACTTCAACTTGCGCTTTCAGTTTTAATTCAAGGGCACCGTCAGCTTGCATAATACGTTGGCGTGCATACGCATTTGCATCGGCCAGCTCTTTAATCTTGCGTGCTTCCAAAATGGAAGCTTCGTATGCAATCTTCTGCTGAAGTTTATCCTGTTCAGCAACTTTTACTTTGGTTTCAGCTTCTACCACCTGTTTGGTTTGATCTTGCTTTTGCTGATACTCGATTTCAACCAGTGCCTGCTCACCTTTTGCTTTAGCAGTTAAAGTTTGTTGCTGGGCTGTCATCAACTCTTGCTTCGAAATAGCTGACTTGGTTGCAGCATCAATAATCTTCACCAATTTTTCATCTACCTTTTCTTCGTAATCCACATCGGTAATGGCGGCATCGGCTACAGTAATACCATATTCTTTGATAGACGAAATCTTACGCTTTGGAACCATCGTTTTAGGATCAATTTGTATTTCAGTCTGGTAGATTCGTTTTTTCTCCATCTCCAGCGAATCGTACACTAAGTTCTCTTCTGTCTTCAATAAGAATACGCCTTCTTTTAACTGATCCAGAAAATCCTGCGCCATTTGTGCACGACCGCCACCATAGTGTTTTTCGCTGCTCATTAATTGTGCTGATGATTGTAAACATTCTTTTGTGTAAGGAGCAAGCCGTTTTACAACTAAGGACTGTGGTGTGCGGTGCGTGTTATGAATCAGAATCATTTCTTTTTCATCTGATGGCAAAATGAATTGTGTAATACCCCGCACATCTGCAGTAGTAGCATCGCTAAAGCGGATCATGATCTGACCTACTTCAATACCGTTGTCTTCCAACTCTAATTGAGCAGTTGCCTCCTGATACGTAACAGAAATCTGGTTAGGCCACTCTTTCTCCTTCGCGAAGAAACCAGCATAAAAAATTCCGGGCGCGAATTGTACAATCTGCTCGCCATTGGTACGCTCCACTACGGTGCGGTTACCGGCATCGTTCCACGAGAATGGATTTACAATAATGAAGAAAATTAGCGCCAGCACGAACATGACGCCAAAGACAATTGTCTTTCGGTTAATTGGGTTCATAGGAGTTAAGGGTTTTGGTTAGACTTGTTTTTTTTGCTGAAATAATCCGTAAGTAACAACACAATTGCGTATGCTACTACTCCAAAGACGGCCATAAAACCGACAGCAAGGGCTAATCGAATCATAAGTAATTAAATTTGGGTGTTGAGATTTCAATAGCAGGCCTAAGCCTTGTTTGCAACTACAGATAAGCGGTTACATGGTGTTTGAGTTTGGATGTGTATCCATCAATGGCATGTAATGAAACCAACCAAACTCAATTATTTTGAGATTAATTTTTCGAAAATGTACGGTTACCCAGTTAATCCAAATCCCGGATTTCAAAGTCTTTACCAGTACCAAACTTAATGGTGTCCTTTAGCAGATAGCGTTCCAGCGTGTGTAGGTCTTTTACTTTAAAGTCGCCATTTACAAGAATGCGCTCAATTTCAAATTCGTAGGTCTCGCCAAAATTCTTGAGTCGGTATTTTTTACCTACACGCAGTACATCGAACGAAAGGCCCTTCATAATTCTTCTTCGCGTTCCAGCATCAAGATAGAAACCTGCGGTACAATAAAAT
>DPSB01000183.1 GCA_003537495.1 Cytophagales bacterium
TGTGCCAGATCCCGATAGGTGGTAACAAGGGGATAAGTACCGGCAATACTTTGGCGAGTAGCTATTCTTTTACCAGCGTCTGCGCCAATAGTTAAAAAGTAAAAATTCTTATCGGTAAATAAATTGTTTTCGTATTCAAATATCTGTTTCTGAATATTGTATTGATACTTATCGGGCCCTTTTGCAAAAAACAAAATGGCATCGTTTGAATTAAACTTTCCGTCTTGTTCGCCAATAACCTGAATAGCAATTTCGGTTAAATCAGTTTGGCGTGGTTTGCTGTTAGCTTGCGGCAACATACCAGGCTGGCCCGTAAAAATGCGAATGTTGCGCGGGTCGATCTGATCGGGATTAACACCAGACTTACGCAGCAAATCATAATTGATTCGCACTACGCCATCGGCCGTAACGGAAAACTTAAACCAGTTGCCACTGCGCAATACAGAATTGGTTTGAGCTACTATATCAGTACTCAACACCAATAAGATTAAACAAAACGCAAATCTGCTTGCGGACATCGTTATTTTGTTTCTACACCTGCCAATCGCGAACCTAACGAGATGCCAATATAGAATAGTATAATAAAAGGTATTGCCCCAGCCTGAAACAACGCCAACAACAATACCGAAATGGCTAAAAAGGTAAACCTGAGTTGATTATCGGCCCAGCCAAAGTTTTTAAATTTTAATGCGAATAATTTTAATGGCGCCACCAGTAAATAGGAAAACAGAAGGGTTATAACCACTAATGCGTAGGGTGAATAAACCTGCGCATAAAGCGACTTAGGCAGAAAAGGTAATGCTGAAATGAACAAAGCATTAGCTGGCGTGGGCACACCTATAAACGAATCACTTTGATTTTCATCGATGTTGAATTTAGCCAACCTTAATGCAGAGAATACAGCAATGAAAATTGCTACAAAAGGTAGATATTGATTTGTGGTACTTGTGCCAATCCAGGTGTACATAGCAATTGCGGGCAGTACTCCGAAGCTTACCATGTCGGCCAGCGAATCCAGTTCTTTTCCAATTGGCGATGATACCTTTAACAGCCGGGCTGCAAAGCCATCAAAAAAATCGAACACACACGCGGCCCAGATGAAGTAGGCGGGTTCAATTTTGTTGGTGAACAAACTAATAATGCCCAGGCAACCACAAACAAGATTGGCGCAGGTTAATGCATTGGGAATATGGCGCAACACACTCATCGGGTTATGGACAATGCACAGAAGGGATTAGAAACTTTTTCTTCGCCTACGGTGGTTGGATTACCGTGGCCGGGATAAACAATTGTTTCGTCAGGCAAAACAAAAACTTTCTGTTGAATGCTTTGAATTAACGTATTAAAATCACCACCGGGTAAATCGGTACGGCCGATACTGCTTTCAAAAAGCACATCGCCACTAAGTAATGCATTGGTTTCGGCATGATAAAAACCAATGTGGCCCGGAGCATGACCGGGCAAGAAGAGCACTTGCAACTTGGTTTTTCCGAATGAAACGACTTCGCCTTCTTTTAAAAACCGATCAGGCAGTGCTTCGCTATACAATGGAAACCCGTAATTGGATGCATACACATTAACCGCCTTTAGCACGGGCAATTCTTTTTCGTGAATCAAAAAAGTAACTTTGTATTTCGCTTTTACAAACTCGTTGCCCAGCACATGATCGATATGGCAATGCGTGTTTAATAAAAGCTTTACTGTTAATTTATTTTCATTAATAAATTGGGTAAGTTCTGCTTTCTCTTCGGCTTCGTAACAACCCGGATCAATCACCGCGGCCTCTCCAGTTTCATCATATACCACAAATGTATTTTCCTGAAATGGATTAAACGTGAAAGTTTGAATCTTCATCATCCTGTAAAAGTAATAAAACCTTTCAGGTGTTTAAGCCGGTGATAAAAAGACCTGAAATGTTTGAATGATTAGAAGTGGAAACAACAACTGACCGATGTATTTTTAACACATTAATAAAGTATGGTCGATTACCTGATTGTAGGGCAAGGTTTGGCGGGCTCATGCCTGGCGTGGCAGTTGCTTCAGCGCGGCAAGCGTGTGCAGGTGTTGGATGTGCCGGGTAATAATCGCAGTTCTATGATTGCCGCGGGATTGTTCAACCCGATTACTGGAAAATTAATGTCGCGCACCTGGCTGGCAGAAACGCTTTTTCAATCGCTGTTCGATTTTTATCCGCAGGTTGAGCAAAACCTGAATCAAAAATTCTTTTACCCAATGCCTTTGTATCGGCCATTTCTGTCGGTGCAGGAACAGAATGAATGGATGGGCTATAGTGCTCAGCCGGAAAATCAGAAATTCATAGATCACATTCACACCACAAGTGTGTATGGCGATCAGGCGCACGATGCGTTTGGTGGCTTGGTGATAAAACAATGTGGTTATGTAGATGTGCCGGTTTTTCTGCAAAGCATTCGCACGTTATTGGTGCAACAAAATGCATTTGCCGAAGATTGGTTTGATGAAACGCAACTACAACATACACCTACAGAAATATCCTATAAACACTGGAAAGCTTCGGCTATTATTTTTTGCACGGGTACTTCAAAAACAAATCTGTGGAAGGCCGCTCCGGTAAAACCGCTTAAAGGCGAAACGTTAACTATTAAATTGAACGAAAAACCTAAACTGATTTACAATCGGGGTGTTTATATAGTGCCGGGCAAAGAAAATCTATATAAGGTGGGTGCTACTTATGAAACACAAAATCTTTCGGAAGTGATTACCGAGGCGGCCAGATTCGAACTGGCGACCCGAACTAGTGAGTTACTGATGTTGCCCTTTGAAATAGTAGATCAAAACTGGGGTATGCGGCCCACTTCGCCCGACCGCAGGCCGATGCTGGGGCATCATCCCAATTCAAAAAATGTTATTATTTTTAACGGTTTGGGTACCAAAGGGGTAAGCCTGGCCCCGTATTTCTCGGCACAGTTGGCCAATTGGCTAACCGGTTCCGCTGAAATTTTACCCACAGTAAATATTAACAGGTTTAAAGCGTTATATTCGAAATCTTAGAGGGATAGTATGCGAGTGCTTCGGGTTGTATTTCTGGTTTTGGTAGCGACAATTTGTTTTAACGGGGCTCGTGCGCAGCATGCCTCCGAACGGTTTGGTAAAAACCGGGTTCAGTACAAACAGTTTCGTTGGAATTACCTCAGTTCCGAAAACTTCGATGTTTATTTTTATGATGACCGCAAACGTGTAGCCCAAGAAGCCCTCGATTATCTCGAAAAAGAATTCGACCGGATAACCGACCTCATCGGGTTCTATCCTTATCAGAAAACCAAAGTTTTTTTGTACAGCTCGGTGGCGGATTTGCAGCAGAGCAACATTGGTTTAAATAAACAACAGTTTAGTGCCGGTGGTGAAACCGATTTTGTAAAACCTTATGTGGAAGTAGCGCATCCGGGCACGGTTGAAGAATTTAAAGAAGAACTGATCTATAAGTTTTCTGAACTGATGCTGAACGAAATGATGTTTGGCGGAAGTCTGAAAGATATGTTTCAGAATGCGGTGTTGCTTAACCTGCCCGATTGGTTTGTAGATGGCGCTTCGTTGTATGTGGCCAAAGGCTGGAATGATGAGATGGATGATTTTGTTCGCCAGCTTATGATAGAGAAAAAAGCGAACAAAGCCTTGCGCATGACGGGCCCCGAAGCCGCTTTAGTGGGGCAATCTATCTGGAATTATATTGTTGAGAAATATGGTAAGAGTTCCGTAAACAATATTCTAAACTACACACGCATTATCCGCAATGAAGAGCGCAGCATACTAATTACGCTGGGTATTCCTTTTCGTCAGTTAATGATAGATTGGAAAAATTATTACAGCGATATGGAGAAGCGCGTGGAACAGAGCTATATCGCACAAGCTGATTCATCGCGTTTTAGCTCCAGGCACCGTAAGTCAGTTGTATTTACAACTGTAAAGATCAGCCCCGATGGTAAGAAGATTGCTTACGCTGAAAATGATCGCGGAAAGTTTACCGTAAAAGTTCGATCATTAGAAAACGGTCGCGAAACGGTTATTCTCAATGGCGGCAATAAAGCAATCCGGCAAACGGTTGATCATAACATACCGTTGTTAAGTTGGTCTGATGCAAATACGTTGGGTGTAATTGGGGTAAAGCACGGGCAATATGTTTTCTGGTTGTACGATCTGCTCACCAAAAGCAAGTTGCCGCGCGAGTTAGATCGCTTTAGTAATGTGCGCAGTTTTGATTTCTCGGGCAATGGCCGCCTGGCCGTTTTAAGTGCCGACTTAAATGGCCAGAACGATTTGTTTTTGATCAGCAGTCGCAGAGATCGCACCCGCAGACTCACCAATGATATTTTTGATGACCTCGATCCTTCATTTATTCCGAATACCAACACCGTTGTATTTAGTTCAAACCGTACAACCGATTCAATTGCTAACAATGTGCGCGGGTACGATAAGTCAACTGTTAATTATAATCTGTTTTTGTTTAGCCTCGACACTACTTCTACTATCGTTACGCGGGTAACAAACACACTGAGTAAAGACTTTAAACCAAAAGCACTGGATGAAAATAATTTTTTCTATCTGAGTGATCAGCGCGGCATCGTGAACCTTTTCCGGTATAACCGGCAAACCGGCATTTATGCGCAAGTGTCTAATTATAATTCCAGCATTCGCGATTTCGATTTGAATTTTGGAAGTCAAACTCTGGCGCTGGTGGCTACCCAAGATATGGGTGAAGATATTTTTAAGGTTAGTAACTTTAATATTGAACGGCAGATTTTCACTCCGGCATCGCGCAGGCGCGAAGTGCAGCAAGCCAAAACCTTAACAGAAAAGCGCAAGCAAGAGCAGCCTAAAAACATGTCGATTAAAGACCTGATCAATGCGCGCCTGAAAGAAAAGACAGATACTACCAAGCAAGAGGCTAAGCCTGAAGTTAAACCCGATTCGGTTAAAAGTGATAAAGGTGTGATTAACACCGATGATTACACCTTTGAAGAACCCGTTAAAGCGGATACCATAAAGCCAAAAACCGAAAAGCCTTTAAATACTAACGACTATGTATTTGAAGACGAAGTAGTAAAAGCCAAGCAACCCAGCGAAACATTTTTAACGCGCTACATGAAGGCACGCGATGCCAGCCGGGTAACGGGTCCATT
Source organism: Cytophagales bacterium (assembly GCA_003537495.1). Lineage (GTDB taxonomy): Bacteria > Bacteroidota > Bacteroidia > Cytophagales > Cyclobacteriaceae > ELB16-189. The sequence continues at coordinate 5,157 of DPSB01000183.1, forward strand.
TCCGTATATGCCAAAGTTTAGCTACGAAAACTTTTCTACCAATTTTGTAATAGATCCGTTGCGTGGTTTTAGTGTGAAGCTGGAAGCGCAAATGAATGATATGCTTGAAAACTATAGGATATTGGGTGGTATACAAACAGCCCGCGATCTTAAAAGTGGCGATGTATGGGGTGAGTTTCAATTTTTACCGCATCGTATTGATTATAGTTTGCGGTTTGATCGTAAAGTGTACCTATGGGAAACAATAGGTAATAGTTCAGACATTCCTGCGGAACATAAATATTCGTTTCAAAAAATAGAAGTGGGAGCCTCCCTGCCTCTTTCGGTGCGCACAAGAGTTTCGCTTAAACCATTTATAGGATTTACTCAGTTTGTAGATCGCGGTGCCCTGCTGCCACAAACTATAGCTCCTGAATTTTTGCCCACGCAGTATCAGGTATACTCGGGCGCAAGAGCTGAAGTGGTGTATGATAACTCTCTTACTACAGGTATAAACATTATTGAAGGCACACGCGGAAAATTCAGCGTGGTACATTACGAGGCTTTGGGTAATGGAGCCAAAAGTTTTTCACAGGTATCGTTAGATGTACGCCACTATCAAAAAATCTATCGCGAGATTGTAATTGCTGTACGTGGATTTACCGGAACATTTTTTGGCAACTCACCCAAAAAATATTTGCTGGGAGGGATGGATAATTGGATTCGTACCCAAAAACTTAATCGGGTTAATCTCTTAGGCCTTCAAAACCCCTTGCGAAACGCATCAGGTACCTTCAATGAAAATATTTTATTCTCTGAGTTTGCTACGAGCCTACGTGGGTTTGATTATGCTACCTTGTATGGAAGCAGCGTGGCGGTGGGTAATATAGAATTACGTGTGCCATTAGTACGCGCACTCAGCAACGGACCAATCGCATCAAACTTCTTTCGCAATTTACAGTTTACTGCATTTTATGATATAGGCACAAGCTGGACCGGCCCTATACCCATTAACTCGCGCAACAGCGTGCGTAAACGCGTAGTACCTGAAGATCCGACTGAATCGGGTAGTCCGTTTGTGATTGAGATTAACGAATACCTTAACCCGTGGCTGTATAGTTATGGTGTAGGTTTGCGCACCATGATGCTGGGTTACTATGTGAAGTTTGATCTGGCCTGGCCGGTAGAAAATTATAAGGTTAACGATCCGCGCTTGTCCTTTACCCTCGGCTTCGACTTCTGATTTATTCTTGGGCAAAAAAATAAATACCTTGCAGGGTATTTTGAACCAGCTATTGTATGATTAAATCCATGACCGGCTTTGGTCAGGCCACTTCTAACTCAGGCGAAGGCGCACTTTCTGTTGAAGTGAAAAGCCTGAACTCTAAATTTCTTGATCTTAATTTGCGCCTTCCTAAAAAATTCTCTGAGAAGGAATTAGAACTGCGCAATCTCATTGCCGATAGGTTAGAGCGAGGTAAAGTTTCACTGAGTATTGATTTTCAACCGGGGTTAAAACAAGAAATCCGTCAGCAGTACAACGATGTATTGTTTGCATCTTATTATACTGAACTGAAAAAGCTGGCCGATAAAGTTGGTGCACCACACGATGGTCTTTTTCAAATGGCGCTTAACTCGCCCGATGTAGTGCAGAATAATGGTCGCGAAGAATTAGACCCGGCAGAGTGGGAGCGCGTAGTTTCTTTGTTGGAGGAAGCTATTAAACAGTGCGATAAATTTCGATCAACAGAAGGAAAATCGTTGGAAGGAAAACTTGCAGACTATATTGAAAACATCCGGCAGGGTTTACTTCAGGTTGAAGAAATTGACCCGAAGCGGGTTGAAAAAATCAGAGCTCGCATAAAAGGTAACATTACCGATTTTTTTGGTAGCGAAGGCTTTGATGCCAATCGGTTGGAGCAAGAGATAATTTTTTACATCGAGAAATTAGATATACACGAGGAACGTGTTCGACTTAAAACACACCTCGATTATTTTCTGAAAGTGATTGGCGAAAAACAATCAGCAGGAAAGAAACTGGGGTTTCTTGCACAGGAAATTGGTCGCGAGATTAACACCATCGGCAGCAAGGCCAACGATGCCGAAATGCAAAAGCATGTAGTGTTGATGAAAGAGGAATTGGAAAAAATCAAGGAGCAACTGAACAACGTGCTGTAAAAAAAGAGTAGCAACTCTTTGGAGAATCAATTTTTCAAAGATGTATATTTGTTAGTCTCCCCTACATACTCATGGTACCCACCCAATTTTTTCATGCTCGCCATTTTTAAATTGAAGACGGGGCCACGCCATCGGCAGGCATTGGTTAACCATCTTTCGCTATTGGCGTTTACAATTGCAGGGGTAATGTGGATATTTAATCTTTTTTTTGCTACGCATATACCGCTTTTCATTTTTGTAACTTTTTTTACAATAGCCGGAGTGACCTTTGCAATTAATAAGTTTGGTCACAGCAAATTAGCAGCAGTTGTAGGGTTAGTTTTTTTTAATCTGAGCCTTTACGCCATCGCCTCCAGCGAAAGCACCCAAACCGGGCTACATATGTACCTGGGTATTTTTGTGTTTGCGGCATTGGTAATTTTTGGATTTGAAGAGTGGCGCCTGGGTGTAGCCTTTTTAATTTTTTCACTGGCCCTTTATTTCGCTATCTTTTTTCTTGATATAGAGTTGTTACCTCATCGAAATTTTAATGAACGCGAGGTTTCTATTCTGTTTATAATAAATGTATTGGCATTTGCTTTAACGTGTAGCTATCTTTTTTTTCTGGTGATTGCCAATAATTACCATAGCGAACAGAGCCTTCGTCAAAATGAAATGCAGATGCGTAATCAAAATGTACAGTTGGTAAAAGCTAATGCCGAATTAGATCGATTT
>DPSB01000556.1 GCA_003537495.1 Cytophagales bacterium
GCAAAAGAGAAGGGCCTAGAAAACGATCACCATTCCACCAGTAACTCGGGCAAGATGTCGAACAACAAAAAAACTAAACAATAAATTCTTTCATAGCTCAAACCTTAAAGCCAATGGATACAACCAAAGAACGGCCATCCGATGGCCAGATACCCGGTCCGGGGTAAAACGATGGTCTCTTTGTAAAATAAGATCGATTAGTAAGGTTATTTACATTTACCCGCACTGTTACCTGCCTGATAATGATGGTAGAGTTTAAATCAAGTAAACCGTAACCTGGCACAAGGCCTATCGCACCATTGGCAGATGGCGCAACGGTGTTTAGCGCATCAGCAAACGAATCGCCCACATAACTATACAGTAAAGAAACACTACCAAATTTAGAACGCAGTGTAACTCCATTACGGGTAATAAGCTCCGGAACGCTTTCCAACTTATTTCCGGACACATCTACATTTTCTTCACCCGAACGGATAGCGGCCTGGGTATATTTTCCATTGAACAGCGCAGTGGAAGTGAAGATTGAAAAGGCTACCTGCTTGCGCAGCGGTGCAACATACTCGGTATAAATTTCAGCACCGGTGGTACCCGAATTACCAATATTGGTGCGATAGAGATAAAACTGGCCTTGTTCATCGCGCATGGCCTGCGAACCCAACCTGTTATTGTATTGTACGTGAAAAACGCCAACATCCCAACGCAGGTATTTAGAACTTCCACGAAAGCCAGCTTCAAGATTATATCCGTACGCATCTTTAATATTTTTATCGGCTTGTTCATAAACCGAAGCCGGAATAATGTCTTTGAATATTACCGGACGATACGCTTGCGACCATCCCGCGTAAAGCGATCCATGTTTTATTGAATACTGGGCATTTAATCCGAGTAGTGGAAATTTATGCACGATTGTGTTCGGAACTTCATTGGCATCGTAATAAGAAATTACGCCCGTCATGCGGGATTGCCCTGACTCATACCGGATGCCAGGAGTAACCGATAATTTTTTGGTGAATTGAAATTTATTCTCAATGAAGAGAGCAAGATTAGTTGATTCAAGATGCATGTTGCGTCCGAATACCGGATCTGTAAGAGTCAAATCAAAATCGGAACCTGTTGTTCCTTTTCCTTGTTGCCTGCGATGCAAGTCGTTATTAAAATATTGAACACCTGCTACTAGTTTGCTTTGCAAATTCCACAGGTGGTATCCGTGCAGTAACCGTAACTCAGATGTATAACTATTAAAGTTATCTATATCAACCTGGCGGGCCGCATATTGATTGGTTGCTGGATCAATTACATCTTCAACATTGGCGGGCCGATCGAACATAACACTGTTACGATAACCTAAAACTGCTGATGTTAACCACGACACTTTTGTGTTTTTTCCTACTTGCCAATCCATAGTAAAAGACGGCACATAGATTTCCGGATTAAAATAATTACGCGAGCGCGTTGATTGACGCGGATCTTGGCTAAACTGTGCATCCGTTAATGCACCCGGTATATGATAAATGTAATTTGATCGGCTTAATTCAGCAGTAAACTTTAATGCCGCAATGGGTGCATAGCTTACCTGTATGGATTGCGCATCGTACTGCGTTTCGCTGTTGGTACGATACCCATCGGACACGCGTTTTGAGTAATAGGTAGCATATTGAAATTTCCCTACCGTACCACTTGCTGCGACATAGGAACTCACCAACCCATAAGAGCCAACTGAGGTTATACTTTCAAGACTGAAAGCACGCGTACTGTCTGGAGCCTTGGTTACATAATTTAACATACCACCAAACTGCGCTCCATATTGCAATGAGCCAGTGCCTCTTACCAGTTCAATCCGATCAACGGCCTCCATGGGAATGCTGTAATGACTGGCCGGATAACCATAGATATCGGAATTCGTTATCGATCCATTTCTGCGAATATTAAATTCCCACCCGCGGTGTGGATCAAGTCCGCGAGTGGAAATATTCATTTGATTGCCACTACCATCCATATCGTACACAAACACACCGGGTATTTTCGCAAAAATCTGGCGGCCTGTTTTTTCCGCGATGTTGGCGTTGGTTCCGCCCAGGCTTATTACTTCACTTTTCTTTCCAGACCAAAGGTTGGTACCAGATGATTCGGGTAAACGATTAATGTCGTGAAGGCGTTTACTCTTCACTTCCACTTCATTCAGCTTACGCGAACGCAAAGTATCCTGAGCCACTGCCGATAGCGACAGTAGCGTAAATAAACTTAGCAACAATATTTTAATCATCTGCTCCATCTGCTTGTGCACGGGTTATTGCATAAGACGCTACATCTTGTCCTTGTTCTATTCCCAGTTCAGAATCGAAACGATAATGAATACCACCATAAATTCTGGATTCAGCGGCTTCGCGGGCCCACGCGCGTACATTATTTGTTTCGGCAGGAAAAATATATGCAAGCACTTCTGCTGCTGCACCTGAAAACGTGCTATGGCCTGAAGGATAACTTGGAAAATTTGGCGTACCTAAAATGGTTTTAAATCCATTTATGGTTTGGATTGGTCTTGGATAGTGGTAATAATATTTTGAATCCCAGCAAGCAACACCGGCATCCATTACAGCCATATTTAGGTAAGCAAACGTACGCGCAGCGCGCAGCGGGTTCATTTCATATTTGATAATGTATTCTTTGGTACGTCTGTTCCAATGACCTGGCGGTGTATAGGTTCCTAAACCATCCGACCACCAATTGGCAATTTTGCGTTGTTCAGTAGTTAAGTTCTTGGCAAAGTCGCGAAGTTCTTTTGCATCTTTTTCAAACTCAGCACTTCCCGGAGCAGGTGGTATGGCAATGCGTACATCTTCCACGTTAGGCACATTCCACATGGTTACGTTGCCAAATGCGGGTGTTAATCCAACCGGACGAACAGGAATTTCTTGATTATCCCATGACCAGCCGAAGCGATTGATAGCTTCTTCTTTGATTTCATCAGACCGCTGTCTTGGTGTTTGCGCTAAACTCATTTTATCAGTTGAAGCCCGAGCTAAGGCAGCAGTTTTAACCGCAGTAGCAATTGTTGTTCCTGCTTCAATATCACTTGTTGTACTTGAGCCCGACCATTTCAGGCTATTCAAATGCTCTTCTGCTTTTGCATTCAGATAATCATGCTCAAGTGGGAACATGGCTTTCAGAATATCGCGCGATACCACCGCTATTACTGCACCATCGCTTGGATAAGAAGGCAATGTGTTTTTGGAATATGCATACGGAATAGTTGGATCGGTAACATACGTTGCCGGACGATTGTATTCATATTTATAATGCCATGCAGTAATCAATCCATCGAACTGAGCCACGCTTAAGTATGCAAGCATGCGGCTGGTATACGGTGGGTGTGCAAATGGAAATGGCGGTGGCCCTTGTGGGTTGGCTGCGGTTGGCAATGTATAAGTACCATCCGGGTTTGGTGGCGGAATAAGATTGTATTTCGCAGCAAGCTCAAGCGCTATTTCATTCCAACGAATAATCGGATTATTCGTCCAATACTCAACAGCATCTGCCTGGCTACCACTTATATTCTGCGCTGCTGATTTTAATTCTGCTAACTCCGCAAGATATTCAACGGAGTTAACAGCATCTGGTGCATCAATTACAATATCGGTTGCACTTGAAAATAAAATGGGTTGCCAACTTCCGCCATTTACATCCAGATCGGAAAATTCGTATGCAGAAAACTTGAAATACATTGGTAATTCATTTTCGCAACTGGTTACTGATGCTACGATCAATGCCAGGCTTAAACTAATCGCTATTATTTTTTTCATATAAAGTGAAATCAAAATGTAAACTGATATGTAATTCCGCCAC
>DPSB01000069.1:0-5335 GCA_003537495.1 Cytophagales bacterium
CAAAAAAACCAAATCTTGTGATTTGGTTTTTTTGTTTATGACTGTTTATATCCTTTACTCGTTAAAAGTTGATCGCTATTACGTTGGTCAAACAGAGGATTTGATTGTTCGGCTCAATCAGCATAATAATAAAGATTTGCCTTATAGTTATTCTAAGATCGCTGATGACTGGACGATCTTTTATACTATGGAATGTACTTCCAGAAAGCAAGCTGTTAACATTGAGAATCACATTAAGCGAATGAAATCAAGGAAGTATATAGAGAACTTGAAGAGGTACCCGGAAATTGCTGAAAAATTGAAAGTTAAATATCCATAGGTCGCTGTCCCGATGGCTATCGGGACGATTCCGGCAGGGGGCTCCAAAAAAACCAAATCTTGTGATTTGGTTTTTTGTTTTTATGCTGCCACAGCACCCTTGTTATACTTATTCCTGTAATCAATAGGCGTTAGCCCTGTAAGTTTTTTAAACACTGACCGAAACGCTTTGGTATCGGTGTAACCCACATCGTACATTACTTCATTTATATTCTTGCGGGTTGATTCAAAGCTGCGTTTGGCTGCTTCAATTTTTACACGTTGTATGTATTCAGTAACCGTATTGCTGGTAGCTTGTTTAAACCTGCGCTCAAAACTTCTGCGGCTAATGGCAACCATGTTGGCTAACTGATCCAAGGTTAACTTCTCCTGATAATTGGCCTCAATAAATTCTTGTGCTTTCTTTATCGGTTCATCGGTGTGCGATTTCTGGCCTCGAAACATAGCAAATGCCGATTGACTTTCACGATCAATATCAATGGCAAAATATTTGGCTGCGAGTATGGCCGTATCGCGATCGGTATATTTTTCGACCAGGTGCAACAACAAATTCCAATACGAGTTAGCGCCACCGCTTGAGTAGATTCTGTTTTCTTCGGTAATAATACTGCCATCTTTTACCGTTACTTCCGGAAACACGTTTCTAAACTCATTATAAAACGCCCAATGCGTAGAGCAGGATTTTCCATCTAACAGGCCGGTGGAAGCAAGCAGAAACGCACCCACACAAAGCGAAGCCACCTCAGCACCTTGTTCGTGTTGTTTCTTAATCCACGGGATAAAACTTTTGTTCTTGTCTATAGCTGATTTCATATCCCCGAAAAGGGCCGGAATAATGATCAGATCTGTTTGGCTAACCTCGTTCCATACTTTATCGGCATGCACTGAGAAAGCGCCTTCGTGCAAACGTACTTCGGGCGAATTACCCACAAGCTGTACATGGAAAAGAGGCTGCTTACCGGCTGCAACTAAAAACTGATTGGCTGCGGTAAAAGCATAGCGCGGATCGGCCACGGCTTCCATCACAGCCGATTCAGGAACCAGAATTGAAATGTGCTTCATTGGGTAAATGTAACTGGATTGACTGGCGCAATCAACCACATATTGAGGCGTAACTACAACCCGCTTATCAAATTTGCTAACAACATCTTTGCTGTAAAATGAGTAGAATAATCTCGTACTTAAGCTTTAACGGCAATTGTTTGGATGCTATGAAGTTTTACCAGAAGTGTCTGGGTGGGGAGCTGCGTATTCAGTTGGTGGGCGAAACTCCGGCAGCGTCCACTTTGCCCCATTCATTTCATGCGCATGTACTGCAAGCGGAACTACGGAACGGAAGTGTAGAAATGGTGGCTACTGATTTAGTGGGAGATGAAGGACTGCAACCCGGTAACACAGTTTCTTTGATGATGGTGTGTAAAACCAAAAAAGAATTTAACTCCTGCTTTAAAAAGCTGGCCACTGGAGGCACGATAATACAACCGGCAAAAAAAAATTTCTGGGGAGTATGGTTTGGTGCACTGAAGGACCGGTACGGGAATTACTGGTTACTACAATATGCTTAGTTAATGATTAAGTGGAAGTTGGATGGTAAATGTGGACCCTTCGCCCTCTTTGCTTGTAATTTTTATTTTTCCCTTCAATCGATCAACGGATCGTTTGAGAATATATAAACCCAGTCCACTACCCGAAGCGCTATCGGTAGCACGATAAAACATTTCAAAGATTTTTGCCTGATGTTCTTCGGGTATGCCCAGGCCGTTGTCTTCCACTTCCAGCAAAACCACTTCATCTTGTGCACGAACACTTATTCTTACAAACGCATTTGCTTCTTGCGAGTACATAATAGCATTTTCAATCAGATTCTGTAAAATGGCATTTAGCATAACCCACTCAGCTTCGTAGTCGATATCCGTTGCAACATCTTTTACAAACCGAATTTTTGGAAATCTACTTAATCCCTGTAAAGAATTTATGCAGGTATCAACAAGATTAACAAAGTCAATTTTCTCCCGCGAAAGACTGGTGTTGTTTAACCGTGTAAGGTTAATCAGCCCACGTATCATTTGGTTAAGTCGATCTACCTGCTCGTGTTGTCGATCCAGGTATTCAATTGCTTGGGGATCGGTTACCTCAATTTTGGCAAGGTGGGAGAGTCCCAGTAAAGAGGAGATGGGCCCCTTTAAATCGCGCGAGATGCGGTAGAAGAATCCATCCAACTCTGCATTTTTAGCTTCAATAATTTCAGATTGTTTGCTGATGGTGGCAAGGTTGGCCTGAAGTTCGGTATTAACTTTTATCAGATCTTCGGTTCGTTCTTGAACACGCTTCTCCAACGCTTCATTTGCGTTTTGCTGAAGGCGCAATGCCTGAAGTTGAATCTCTTCTTTCTCGCGTTTGTATCTTCTATACCGATCGCCCAGTGCAAAAGCGATTATGCTGGTTTCCATGGCTGCTCCAATCTCTACAAAGTGAGTAGTCCAGAAGTTAAATTCAAATACGCCACTGTTCCGTAAGGTTAAAAGCAAACCACCACTAAAGTAAATTGTCCATGCAGCGATGTAATAGGTGGCAATAGCGTTTCCTTTTATGCGGCATACAATGCCGGTGGCAATAAACATTACTGTACAAAGCGAAATCAGATTATTACCAGCCGATGGCATTTCTTTTAATACAACTAACAGAATTGCTATTACCGATAAGGGTATTAAAGAAACCAATGCATAATACATGGTGCGTGAGTATCTTCTAACTTCCAGAAAACGAATAGTGAATACAGCAAGTACACTCGCTAATATGCCTAACGAAAGCCGCCCAGTATAGAAATTTGTTTGCGGATGTTCTGGCCACAGAAAACGACCACCATAGCCTGAAGCAGAAGCAAAGATTAGAAAGGTGCACACAATGGTGCCCATATAAAGCAAATAATTAATCTGCCTTAAACTCAAATAAATGAAGAAGTTGTAAAAGAACATGATTAGCAGAATGCCAAAGAATACGCCATACCATAAATCATCGGTGCGGGTTTTTTGATGAAAAACTTCTTTGTTCATGATATAAACAGGAAATGTCTTAGGGCTTAGTCCTGTTATCTGAATATATACTTCGCTGTTGTTTAACGAATCGAACAACAAAGGCAGAGCATGATTGGTATGCGATATAGCCCGTTCACTTTGTGCTAAGTAATAGCCACTGCGGGAGTGTTGCCAGGTGGTGCCAGTCTTCTGATAAAAATCAACATATTCCAGAAAAGGTGCCGGAATTTCCAGATACCATAAGACATTTTGCCTTAGCGTGTGAGACTTTATCTTTAGCCAGATTGGCTTTTTAAGATAACCGAAGGTTAATGCGCCATTGCTTTTTTGAAATGTAAGTTTTTGAACGTCATCGAAAGTTAACCGGCCTGTAGAATCTATCAGCACTTCAACTTCGTCATCCACCCGATATACGGTGGTGGTATCACTTAACTCAACTTGTGCGTATGCGTTATTGCTCTTAATGAGTAATTCCAGACTAACTAAAAAAACAACGCATGTAAATCGCATCCGGAACTATTCAACAATTATAAGATAATAGTTTTTCTTTCCTTTCTGTGCCAGCAGGTATTTATTTTGAAGCAAACTGAAATTGGGTTTAGCACCCACATCAGTAAGTTTAATTTTATTAATGCTCACCCCACCTCCTTGAATCATTTTTCGCGCTTCACCTTTAGATGGAAATATAGTGGCTTGTGTTAAGTCTGAAAGTAAATCGGTTACGGTGTTAGCCGATTGGTATGTTGCTTTTGAAATCGTAACCTGTGGCACACCTTCAAATACTGCCAGCAATGTATCTTCATCTAAACTGATAAGATCTTCGGTAACGGAATTCCCGAACAGGATAGAGGAAGCTTTGATGGCTTGTTCAAGATCGGCCGGAGAGTGTACCCGCGCAGTAATATCTTTCGCCAGTGCAGTTTGTAGTATGCGCAAATGTGGAGCGGCAGCATGTTCAGCCGTAAGGGCCTCAATCTCTGCTTTATCTTTTAAGGTAAAAATCCGGATAAAGTTGGCTGCATCGTCATCGCTGGTGTTTAGCCAATACTGGTAAAATTTGTATGGCGAGGTTTTTTTAGGATCGAGCCAAACATTGCCACCTTCGGTTTTACCAAACTTGGTACCATCGGCTTTCTTAATTAGTTGTGTGGTTAGGGCATAAGCCTCGCCACTATCTTTCCTGCGGATAAATTCGGTGCCCGTAACAATATTACCCCATTGATCGGACCCGCCCATTTGAAGTTTACAATTCTTGTTTTTGTATAACCAGTAGAAATCGTAGCCCTGCACCAATTGGTAGCTGAATTCGGTAAAAGAAAGCCCCGTCTCCAAACGCTTTTGTACGGAGTCTTTGGCCATCATGTAATTGATGGTAATGTGCTTGCCTACATCGCGGATAAAATCCAGAAACCGAAACTCCTTAAACCAATCGTAGTTGTTCACCATTTCGGCAGCGTTGGCTGTACCCGATGAGAAGTCGAGGAATTTTTCGAGTTGTGTTTTTACACAATTCACATTGTGAGTAAGCACTTCTTCCGATAGCAGATTGCGTTCAGCCGATTTGCCTGACGGATCGCCCACCATGCCGGTAGCGCCACCCACCAACACAACCGGCTTATGGCCACAGCGCTGAAACTGAAGCAATGTCATAATCTGAACCAGGTGGCCAATATGCAGCGAATCGGCTGTGGGATCGAAGCCGATATAACCGGAGGTCATTCCCTTTTTAAGTTCTTCTTCGGTACCGGGCATGATATCGTGCAACATGCCGCGCCATTTCAACTCCTCAACAAAATTCTTTTCCATTTTCAAAATCAGGCCCCAAATATAAGGCAGCGTGTGCAATCAAAATAATTGAATCTGATTGAAGTTATTATTTGTATTACAAATCATTAAATATTAATAATCAGATATTTATATGGCTTACCTGAATCAATATGATTCAAAAATTTCAGGAAATTGATTACCAAGTAGTATCATTG
>DPSB01000069.1:5440-6508 GCA_003537495.1 Cytophagales bacterium
TTCCATTTTCGAAATCAGGCCTCAAATATAAGGTAGCAGGCGCAATCAAAATAATAGAATTTAGTTGAAGTAAAAGTTATTGTAATAATTCATTAAACATTATTAATCAGATATTTATAGCATTATTAGTAAACCATCATGATTTAATATTTTCCGGAAATTGATTGCCAAGTAGTATCATTGAAGTTTAAACTTCGATTAAACCATGCAACAGCCCGATTCACTCAATCTTGTAGCCGAATTTCACACCACTTTTAAGCACCCGATATTAACTGAGCCCACCATTCCTGCTGAGAACCGGTGCAAACTTAGAGTAGCCTTACTGGCCGAAGAACTTAAAGAGCTTGAAGTGGCTATTTTGGAGAAAGACATTGTGGGGATAGCCGATGCCTTTTGCGACTTGCAATACGTACTTTCAGGTGCGATACTGGAGTTTGGTCTGGGTGATAAGTTTAAAGCCTTGTTTGATGAAGTACAACGCTCTAACATGAGTAAGGCTTGTATCTCAGAAGTTGAGGCAAAAGCCACAGTAGAACATTATCTGAAGAAGGATGGCACTGAGTGCTATTACCAACAAGCTGGCGATAAGTGGCTGGTATATCGCAAGTCTGACAATAAAACGATCAAATCGGTAGGGTATTCTCCAGCCAACCTGGATGGGATTGTGAACGGCTGATCTACACGTAAAACTCTAACTGAAAAACGGCATCCTGCCCTCTAAGCGGCATGGGATGAATGGCTATTATGGTCATCTCATTATATGCCTTAATAAACTCCTGTCGGCTTATGCGAAGCTTGGTAACGCCAGGCCTTATTTTATGATACTGCATCCTGCCCGAACGGTTTGCCGTGGCCGAATACAGGTATTCAAACCGGATAGGAATAGGAGAGGGGATATACTTCATAGTGAATCACCTCATGCATAGACACGCTTAAAATCACTGTGCAACAAGCTGTTATGTACCATATTGTACTGTGCCAATAACGAATAGGCCCATTGAGGTACATAGTTAAAACGGAGTTCATACTCCTCAATCTTGTTACACAGCTCACGCACATAATACCGGA
>DPSB01000024.1 GCA_003537495.1 Cytophagales bacterium
AGATGGTAGCGAGAGTGGGGAGGGGCTCCGATTGATCGGAACGGATGGGTATATCGATATGGGTTGGAGTTCAGTAAAAGTTAAACATCATAAGATACACAACGAACCCGGTTATGGCGGTTGGGATTCGTTCGATACATTTACAGAGGCGCAACAGAAAGAATACGAAAAATGGTACAAGGCAAAATATCCAAAGAAGCCTGGTACTATTCTGCCTTCCGATTTGGAATACATGGCACCGGAAGATTATAGCGCTAACCTCGATCACCATATTAATTTTTATAAAGGCATTCGCGAGAAAGCACCCATTGTAGAAGATGCTTTGTTTGGGATGCAGGCAGCCGGCCCGGCTTTAGCAACCAACAAAAGCTATTTTGATAAGGCAATTGTAAAATGGAATCCGGAAACGGCACAATTGGCTTAGCCTGAATTTATTCGCCCACAAACTTAGGCACCTGTAAATGGGTGCCTATTTTTTTATTCATCTCAGCAATCAGGTATTTACATAGCTCTGGTGAGTGTAATTCTTCATGTTGATGCATAAAGAAATAGATTTTTTTTATTCCCAATTCTTTCCAACTCTTCATCCTGTCAACCCATTCATCTATTCGGGTGTAATCAGTAGGATGAAGGCCATTGCCTACAAAACGGAGAAAGGCTTGCGAAGTACTCAATCGCATGTGTACACAATCTCTGCGGGCGCTGGCATCGGTAATAACTGCACCCGCATGATTTTGCTCCATCATATTAAATAATTTGTCGAATGCATCCATGTTAACATACCAGTCTTTATGCCGTTGTTCCACAAATAACTCAATGTCTTTTGGCATCGATTCAATAAAGGCTTGTTGAACTTCAAATGACTTAGGCCCCATCTGTGGATGCGGCATCAGAAATATAGGGCCAAGATTTTCTTTGAACTCGTAAATGGCTTCGAAAAAACGATCGACTAATTCTTGAGTATCTTTTAGCCGTTTGATGTGTGTAATCTGGTCAACAAACTTTGGACAAAACTTAAATCCTTCGCCCACTTTACTTTTCCAGGTTTTGATTTGTGCCTTGGTTGGCATTCGATAGAAGGTTGCATTCAATTCAATGCAATTAAAGTGGCGTGCATAGTGTAGTAGAAAATCTGCTTGCTTTGTTTTGGGTGGATAAATTTTGCCAACCCAATCGGGCCGACCCCACTTGGCACAACCTACAAAAAACTCAGTCGTTCCTTTTTGCTTGCCGATGGCTCTGGCTGTTGCCGGATGATCGGTTGTAAGGGCAAAATCAATGGCTGAAAGATCAAGTTCAGATTCAACGCGACCAAATTGCATATGCGTAGCTTTTTAGAAAGATACAGCAATAATTTATTTTCAAAAAGGAACCTTAAAAATTCAAAACACATCCTATAAAGAAGGTTCGTTGTGTAAATTGTTCTATACCCTTTAGCGAATAATCGAAATTGTAGGTGTAGGAACGCACGTTAAGGTGATTAGTAATATTTTCAGCACTGATGAAAGCAATCAGATTGAACTGATCAGAAAGCGTAAACATCCGGCTGATATTACCACTTAAACTAAAGTAATCGGGTAGGCGCTTTGAATTAGTTGCATCCGAATACATTGGTTGACGCACCTTCCATTGTGGATCGAATACAGAACTTACCACCGGCTGATACCAGGTACCTTGTCTTCCCGTAGCGAATAAAGATACCGTCCAACTTTGGTTAAACCGATATTGCACATTACTTTTTATGAAATATCCTAAATCGTATGGTGAAGGATTTGTTTCTTCTTTTTTGATGGATGCCTGTAGCGTGGTAAATGATAATTGACCGCTGAATTTTGATTTTTTATACCGAGCAAAAAACTCTAGTCCATTTATATTTTGTGATTGATCTGTTTGATCACTTCTTTTGACAAAGCCTGACACCGAAAGTTCGTAGTGCTTTTTATTATAACTTAAATCAAGTGAGAGTTGTGAATTCTTATATTGAATAATGGGGTTTTCGCCACTCCTCGAAAAATCAGTGCGATGATATTGCCCCACACCAAATATAGAAGAAAACGCATCAGTTGGCTGCCACTTGAAGTTAGCTTGCAGACTGGTGTAATCAGGAATTGATTGCGCGATTAATTTTTTTCGAATGCCTGCTCCGGCAATAAACTTTTCGCTCAGAATTATTTTGGTGTACCCGTAGGCTTCGGTAATGGGTATGTTGGTTGTGGATTGTGCATGCTGGTGTGGATGTTGCGGACCAAGTGCGTAGGCGAGTGTTGCAATTGAACCACTAAAGTTCTGCCTTCGGTTGTCTGATGAAATGCCTGTTTTAAAATCAACCATAGCAGTTTTATAATAGTAGTTTAGAGAAGTATAGAAATCTCGACTCGTAATGGTTATATCGGAAGCGCTATAGTTAAAGCCAGACCTCCCAAAACTCAAGCCCTGATTCAGTGAAAGTTCACCAGCACCGAGTTTATGTTGCAAACTGATGGTAGAAAAATTTCGTGTTTTACCAGAGTAGAAATCTCCCTGAAAGGAGGGATGCCTGAAATCGTACGTAAATGATTCGCGTAAGCTATAATTAAAAATTCGCAAACTGGTATTAGCCCATTGACGATTGTAATGTATACCCAGATCGGTTGTGTTGAATTTCTTAATTCGTTCAAATGCTTTTCTGTTCAGATTAGTAAGCAGATTCGAGTATTGATAATTTGAAAAGACCGTTAACGAACTTGTTTTACCAGTACGCAGGTGTGTATTGACTCCAATGTTTGCCAGTGTTACTGAAAGTTGGGTATTTGATTTTTCCGGGATGTTGTTATCGGTTTGCAAAGCAATTAACCCGGAAGATGCATTTCCATATTCAAGTGGTGGGTTGCCTGGATACACTTGAACATTATCAATAATCGCTGTGTTAAAAATGCTAAACGTGCCAATACCATTCAATTGACTATAACGTACGCCATCGTAAATGGGCACGTTGTTCAGAAAAATTCCGGTTTCCTGAGCAGTGCTTCCACGTAAACTTATATTAGCCGATTCGTCTAACGTTGTTGCAGCAGGCATGGAGTTAACAGCTAAAAGTGGATCGGCTCGCGCAGCCGGATTTGTATAAATTTGAAGCTTGGTAGCTTTAAACGTTCTGAACTCTTCAGCAATTAATCGTTCAGCCATTACCGTAACTTCCCCGGTCTGGGTTATTAATGATTCCATCACAATTGTAAGCGTGCAGGTGGAAGTGGAGACTGGAATGAACAACTCTTTGTACCCAACAAATGAGATAACTACAGTATCGGGTTGATTAACTGGTGGTAAGATGAAGCTACCCAATGAATCGGTACTGGTACCTACGCGCCAATTACTTTGTAAGTAGATGTTTGCTCTGGGCAGAGACTGCTGCTTTTCATCGATTACAATACCTTTAATTTCTGTACAGATTTGTGCTGTAGCCTCTGGAAGGGCAATAAGCAGTAACCCAAGCAATAAGATTGCTCTCATTCGAATCTGATTATGGTAAAAATTTTACTTGCTTATTTTTTTGCTGCGGGTAACAACGAAAATTTTACCCAGCCAAACGAAGGTTCCTGTTGCAACGCTTTTTCATAGGTGGAAATAGCTTTATCGGTAGCTCCGGATTTTGCATACGCCTGACCAAGTAATGCCAGTGTATCGATGTACAACCAATTCTGTTTTAGGGTATCTGGTTTTGATTCGAAAATAGAAATTGATTTTTCAAATGCTTTCACAGCTTCTTCCAGATCGCCACCAAATGCAGCCGGGGTATAATACTTATTGGTGCCATATATTCGCCACACCAATGCAGATGCAGGCTCAAGCTTAATTCCTTTATCTGCCAGGCCACTACTTTTACCTCCCAAAAACATTCCTTTCATAGAACTGTAGGCAATTTCATTTCCATAGATGCCGGATAGCATTGCTGCTGCTTCACCACTTTTAGGATTTTGATCTATCAATTCTTTGATCAGTTCTTTGGCAGCATCCACATGCTTATCAAAAAGTGTTTCGTTTTGCGTAGCCATGGTTCCATTCAACAATGAATAGTACACAAAAGCCAAACGTAATTTTTCTGTTGTGGTGTTGGCTTGTTTCAATTGAGTGGCAAGTGCTTTTTCCCACAAGGCTTGCGACCGTTGTAGGTAGGCCTGATACATCATTTCATCAGTTTCAGATTGTGCCCAAGCGATACTTAGTGAGCACAGAAAAATGGCGATAGTTAGTTTCATAACGATTATTGTTTAGTCAGATTCATTTCGATAAAGTTCATCCAGCTATTTCCATCTGCAGAAAACTCTCCGGTTTCAATCCACGAGTTTCCGGTAATGGTTATCGTATAGCGCATTTTTCCTTGTGGCGTACTGAATCCCCACAGGTATTTACCGGGTGCGACTACTTCAAACCAGGCATCGGTGGTGCGGCCATCGTGTAAGTAGGAGCGGAAGGTGAATTTTTTTTCCTGCGCGTTGAAGTTTACAATGGCGAGTGCATGGTGAACAATACGGTCGCCCGCTTTTCCTATTCCTTCAATCTGTAGAATGGCTCCATCAAGTTTAAATTCAATTTGTTCGTGTTGCTGTACTTGTTGAGGCTCGCCTGGCCCCATGTGATAAGAGGCAGAACCTTTCCATTGCCCTGCAAGCGGTTCCAGTTTCTTCATTTCATCTTTAAAGGTTTGCGCTGTTGATTCTAAACTTAAAATCATTACAGCAAGGATTAGTAGTTTTTTCATTTTTATAAATTGGTTTATACTATAAACTAAATGACTAAAAAAATTATTTGTTGATATACTGTTTCAATGCGGCCACGTATTCTTCGAAAGCTTTAATGCCAGCCTTTGTAATCTTACAAGTGGTAAGCGGCCTCTTGTCTTTGAAAGATTTCTCTACCGAAATATATCCGGCCTCCGACAACTTATCGAGTTGTACACTCAGGTTACCAGCAGTTGAGTTGGTCTTTTCTTTCAGCCAGGTAAACTCTGCGGAGTCCACACTCATCAGCAATGAGATAACCCCAAGGCGCAGCTGCGAATGCAATAATGGATCTAAATCCTTAAGCATGCTTATCAGCGTTACGTAGCATATAGCCAGGCAGAATGTAACCAAGTGTTACAGCTATGGCAGCCAATAGAAATTGAGTTTCGTTGTTGGTAAGAAAGATTAAGGCTCCAAAGATCCAGAAAACCAATCCGCCAAAAATTAATGGTTTAAATTTTAACAACACGCCTGATAGCAAAGTAGGAACTGCACACATGCTTGTGATGATTGCACTTAACTGCCAACCCATTTTTGCACCAAAGAACCAGAAGATAAAACAGTTAACACCAAAGCCTATCCACAACCATTTGTAAATGCTATCCAAATGAGTTGATACCACGGCTTGTTTTCCTTGTCGGAAGCCATAAATCATGGAGATGATAGCCGATACAATCGTAATGAGAAACATCAGGTAGGGATCAGCCACATCCGTAAACTTGATTAATAGATACACGCCCAGATTGGCAATTACAATTGTCCAGCCCCAAAGCAAAAAATAGAAACTATTCTTCTGCATGTTGCCTTTAGCCTGTTGAATCATGGAAGTGATTACATCCAGGCTTTGTTGAGGGGTAAGTTGCTTTTCCATAGTTATCGATTTGGTTTATACTCCTGATAACGGCACAAATGTAAATTAGTTTATACTATAAACCAAAATATTTTAAATCGTTTGAAGTACCGCTCAAAATCGCCTTTTTTCGTTCCTACGAGAAACCTTGAAAGGGTTGGGTTAATTTTTACCTTGCACTAACCAAAGCCAGAAACCTATGAAGAAAATCCTTCCTCTTATTCTTGTATGCTTTACAGGAATGTTAGCATTTGCCCAAACTGAAGTTCAACGTGTTGAGAAACTAAAAACAGAAGCTGCGGCTGAAGTTGAAAAGTTTGCCGTGTTGGGCCAGCAGATTAACGACATGCTTTTCAGTTTTGCTGAGTTGGGTTTTCAGGAATATGAAACATTTACTTACCTAACCACCTTACTTGAAAAGCAAGGTTTTAAAGTAGAGAAAGGTGTAGCTGGTGTACCCACAGCATGGATCGCTCGGTGGAGTTATGGTTCGGGCAAACCTGTAATTGCATTAGGTTCAGATGTTGACTGTATTCCCAAGGCTTCACAAAAACCAGGTGTAGCTTATTCCGATCCCATCGTGGTTGGTGCGCCCGGTCATGGTGAAGGTCATAATTCAGGACAAGCATTAAACATTATCACTGCTTTAGCGCTAAAGAAAGTTATGGAGCGCGAAAAAATTTCGGGTACGCTAATGTTGTGGCCTGGTGTTGCGGAAGAGTTGGTGGGTACAAAAGCCTACTATGTTCAGGCTGGTTATTTTAAAGATGTTGATGCGTGTATTTTTACGCACGTAGCAAATAATCTTGGCGTTGGCTATGGTGATTCGGGCGGCAATGGTCTTGTTTCCGTTCGGTTTACATTTGAAGGTGCAGCCGCTCATGCTGCTGGTGCTCCGTGGCGTGGCAGAAGTGCTTTAGATGCAGTTGAACTAATGAATATAGGTTGGAACTTCAGACGCGAGCATCTTGAACTTACGCAGCGTTCGCACTATGTAATTTCAGATGGTGGCGATCAACCAAACGTTGTTCCTTCCAAAGCATCGGTATGGTATTACTTTCGTGAACGCACCTATCCCAACATCAGAAAGTTGTTTGATATTGGTATTAAGGTTGCCGAAGGAGCGGCCTTGATGACGGATACTAAGTTTACGTATGAGGTGTTGGGTTCAGCCTGGCCCGGTCACTTCAATAAGCCTATCGCGGAAGCCATGTATCAAAATATGAAAGTGGTGGGCTTACCCAAGTGGAGCGATGAAGATCAACTTTTAGCAAAGGCAACGCAATTGGAATTAAAAGCACCAAACATCAACGGACTGGCTGTTAAGTTAGACACGTTGAGTTTACCTTCACCCACTGGTCCTGTTAATGTAATGGGGCGGCAGTTAATGGCGATGGGGGGTGGCTCCGATGATATTGCCGACATCAGTTGGACAGTTCCAACCGTTGTATTGCGTTATCCTTCTAACATTCCTGGTTTGCCTGGCCACCATTGGAGCAATGCAATCTCTATGGCTACTCCAATTGCACACAAGGGTATTTTGTATGGTGCTAAAGCTGAAATTATGACGGTGTTGGATATGTTGCTGAAACCTGAAGTTTTAACCAATGCCTGGGCTTACTATAGAGACGAACAAACCAAAGAATTAAAATACACACCACTCGTGGGCGAGAAAGATAATCCAGCCATTACATTGAACAAAAAGATAATGGAAGACTATGCACCCAAGCTAAAGCCATTCTACTATAATCCGGCCAAGTACAAAACCTACCTGGATCAGTTGGGCATTGTGTACCCAACGGTTAAACCAGAACAAAAGGAAGAGTTAAAAAAATTGGAAGAGAAAAAATCGAAATAAGTGTTTACCGGAATAATCGAATCAGTTGGAAAAGTAATACGAGTAAATCAGGATCACACGAATCTTGATTTCTGTATTGAAAGCAAAATCAGTAATCAACTAAGAATAGATCAAAGTGTTTCGCACGATGGTGTTTGTCTTACCGTTACTAAAGTAGATGGCAATAAGCATTGGGTAACGGCCATCCATGAAACATTGCAGAAATCTAATCTCGCTAATTGGAAGGTAGGCGCGCGAATTAATCTGGAGCGGTGCATGGTGGCCAATGGCCGCTTCGATGGCCATATCGTACAAGGCCATGTTGATCAGGTGGGTATCGTAAAATCCATTAAGGACGAAAACGGGAGTTGGCTTTTTGATTTTGAGTATGATGCTGCGTTGGGAAATGTTACCGTTGAAAAAGGTTCAATTTCAGTTAATGGTGTTAGCTTAACTTGTTTTAATAGTAGGGTGGGTGCTTTTTCGGTGGCGATTATTCCCTACACCTTTGAGCATACAGGTTTTGGCCAGTTAAAGGCGGGCGAAAAAGTAAACCTGGAATTCGATATTATTGGTAAGTATGTAAAACGGTTACTAAATAAAGATTGAGTCAAAAATTATTACCCAAATAATGCTATATCTTCCAGTAAATCAAACTACCTAAACCTATGTTAGATCAACTCGTTAAACTTGTGGAGCAAAATGCCGGTAAGGCCATTGTTCAAAATAATGCTATTCCTAATCAGTTTAATAATGCCGCCATTCAGGAAGTAGCAGGGGGAATTTTTAATGCTATGAAAGGTCAGGTGGCTCAAGGAAACATGCAACAAGTGGTATCTATGTTTCAAGGCGGAGCAAACCAAAGCAGCCTGGCAAACAACCCGATGGTAAAACAAATGATTGCTTCTGTTGCGGGCAACTTTGCTTCCAAGTTCGGTGTGTCTTCAGCGCAAGCTCAAAGTATTGTTTCCAATTTATTACCGGTGGTTATGAATCAGTTTGTGAAAAAGACAAACGACCCGCAGGATAATTCATTCGATCTTACCAACATGATGCGTGGTATGAGCGGAAACAATAATCTTGACGTAACTAGTATTCTTGGTCAGTTGGCTGGCGGAAGTAATTCCAAATCAAATCCGCTTGGTGCTTTAGGTGGATTGGCAGGTAAACTTTTCGGTAAGAAATAATAGAACCGAATCTATAAAAAGGATTACCTCAGGTTTGGGGTAATCCTTTTTTATTTCGATAGCGATGTAAAAGTGTTTGCGATACTTTAAAACTTAAATAACCACAGATAAGTCCTATTGATCCACCTACCAGTATATCACCAGGAAAATGAACCCCAAGGTAAATGCGCGTGTAAGTCATGATAGCAGCCCAAATAAAAATTACCCAAATCCATTTAAAGTAACTTCGTAACACCAGCCAAACAAATAAGGCAATACCAAAAGTGTTGGCGGCATGGCCCGATGAAAATCCATACTTGCCACCGCGGTAATTATATACATGATGAACAAGACCTTCCAGCGTGGGGTCGTGCGAAGGTCTTAGTCGTTCAAAGAAGGGCTTCATAAAGGATGATGTAATCTGATCGCATAACAACACGGTCAAGGCAGCACCGATTAAAATAAGCCAGCCTTCTTTTTTATAGGTTTTGAAAATCAGGTAGATCAAGAAGCCAAATAGTGGAATCCAGAACCACGTTTTTGTTATTAAGAGCATTACCGGGGCCAGCCAATCGGTATGGTGACTGTTTAGCCAGATCAGTAACTTTTTATCCCATTCAATCAGGTTTTCTAACATGGTTTAAAGGTAAGATTAAACCTCTTGAAAACCCGCTATAAATAAGCCATAATTGTAACTTGTAGCCTCTATATTTGGCTTTACGTATGGAAAAATTTGATCTGGTAATTATTGGTGCAGGTCCTGCCGGTTATGCAGCGGCCATGCGGGCTATGGATTTTAAAAAGCGCACGCTGCTGATTGAAAAAAATAAAGTGGGTGGTGCGGGGGTTACAAACGGAGCATTATCCTCTAAAACCTGGTGGGAACTTTCGCGCGAAGCTG
>DPSB01000023.1 GCA_003537495.1 Cytophagales bacterium
ATCTGCTCTACATCAGGGCGTTCCATCTCGCCGATGAACTGGCGGGCATACGCCGAAAGGGTTTCCATGTAGCGGCGTTGCCCCTCGGCATAAATGGTATCGAACGCAAGCGACGATTTACCGCTGCCGCTGATGCCAGTTATAACCACCAGCTTGTTGCGCGGAAAAGAGACGCTTACATTTTTCAGGTTATGCTCGCGCGCGCCAATAATTTCTATGTACTCATGACCGGAAAGGTCGATTGGATTTTTCTGTGGTTTGGACATGCTTCAAAAAACGGGACTACAAGGATACAAAAATCCCGCAAGGAAGGTTTCTGAAATTCTAAAATTGGAAAGATTGCGTCAAGAGCTTTGATTCAATGTTGCTCAACCCCTCATAATGAAGTTGATATTTTTGGTTTTGTAGAGAAAATACTGAAGTTTGTTTGGTGTCGGGATCAACAATCCAATACTCTTTTACACCAAACTTTTCGTACAGGTTTTTCTTACGCACCAGATCATGATCGGTATTACCGGGTGAGAGTACCTCTACCAAAAGATCTGGCACACCGTGAATATGTCCTTCTTCATTCAAAATTCTAAGGTTAGCTTTCAATACGATCACAATATCTGGTTGTACGGCATTACTGGTCTCATTCAGATAAACATCGAATGGGGCAATCATTACTTCGCCCTTATCCGTATCTACAATCAGATCGCAAAGAATTCTGAATAACTGCCGTAAAACCTTCTGGTGTTTATAAACAGGCGATGGTGACATATACAAAACATTATCAATCAACTCAACCAGTGTGCCTTCAGGCAGGCTTTTGTACACTTCCATCATTGTGCGCCGTGGGCTGTCTATATTTATTTCACGATTCATGCTTCCCGATTTTTGACACTTTAAATTTAACAAAATTACTAACGACCAGTACCAAAATGGCGATTTAAACGTCATGCGGATATGTTCAAACTCATCGACAAACTTAAAACCGTTACCTTTTTTAAGCTTGCTACTATTTACCTACGCTATCTGATAGGCTTTGCATTTGTGTTTGCTTCCATTGTAAAAATTAAAGGCGAGCGGTTTACCACACTTCCTACCGATACTTCTGTTGGTTATTTTTTTGAAGCCATGTATCAGTCTGGGTTCTATTGGCAGTTTTTGGGGTGGAGTCAGTTTATTGCCGGGGTTTTAATGATGACCCAACGTTTTGCCACTATTGGTGCTATCATATTCTTCCCCATTATCCTCAACATCACACTCATTACGCACTCTGTAAACTTTGGTTCGGGTACTCCTACTGTTACCACACTTATGTTGTTGGGTACTGCCTACTTATTACTTTGGGATTATCGCAAGTGGATTATTCTTTTTCAGCAAGATCATCACATTAAGCTTGATCTTACTCAAACTTCCCAAGACAAGTTTATGACACACCCGGCATGGGCAATTACAGGAATTATTTTTACGATAGTCACTATTCTTCCTAACTTCATTTCGTTGCAAACACATCCGGCATTACCTGTTATATGGGTGGGCTTGCTGCTATTAACAGGTATTGTTGCTTTTGTATATATGCTGATACAGGTGAAGAAATTGAAATCCTGATACTACTTTTCAAAAACCGCAATCGGAAAATCATTTCCAAACGAATAAGCCGATGGGAATTGTGCCGTGCCTTTCAATTGCTCTGATAACTCCGGCACCTTGTTTTCAATGTACGTGCTCAACTCTCGAATTGTTAAGCGCTGATCTTTGTTAGTATCGGCTGCACCACCAATACCTTCCAGTAAGGCATACGTAAAAATTCCATGACCCAGTTTGGCAAACTCTGTTGCAAACTGTTCGGCCCCGGTTGAAGTTATCCAGAACGTACCTGTGCTGCGTGCTAATTGTGCAATTGCTTTTTCTTCAGCCGCACCGCGATCTAATACATCTAATGCTCCGGCCGACTGGCATGCATCGAGAATAAATACCTGCTTTTGTGCATTTATATCGGAAGCAAAATTTCTTAAATCACTTGCCGAGATTCCTTTTGCTGCCAACAAATCATCGCGACCATACAATTGCGTAACATCGTGTGGTACAATGTAAAACTCTTTCTCGGCTCCGCTCGACATTACACCATGCCCGGCATAATAGACCACAATCATATCCTGCTCAAGTGCTTTGGTCTTTATCTGATTGAGTGCGGCAAAAATATTTGCTTTAACAGCCTTGTCGTTGCGAATAGAAAAAGGAACTACTTCCTGAAACAAAGACTTTGATTGTTCGCTGATTACTTTGGCCACACCATCGGCATCGGCTTGTGCATAGTTCAGGTTGTATTTTGGATTTTTGTATTTGTCTATCCCAATGGTAACAAGATATAGTTTCGGTTTGGCTTCGGTTACACCTTTATAGTTTATGGTGAACTTTACCTTTTCAGATTCAACACCCGATTTACTGCTGGCGGTAGCATAAAAATAATTTAGCTCGCCAAACGAGTTGGTTAACGAAATATCAAATCCGTACAAACTTTTTCCGTTACCGGGAATAACCTTTACCAATTTAGAGTTCTGATACAATTTTACTTCGGTTACCTCTTGCGCATTTTGGGTTACCGCTATTTCTATGCTCGATTGCTTCTGTGTAGCCGATGTGCCATCAACGGAAGCGGCTTTTCCATTTATCGATTTAAGCTGCAAGGCTGGAACCTTCTCAATAACTTTTTCTACTTCAAAGGTGGTTTTAGTTAATTGTGTTTTCTCGTCTTCATCTACAATCTGCGAAAGCAGGCGTGGCGTAAAGCCACTTTCAAATGTGCTCTCCAACGGTGTTCGTTGATTAGATAGTCGCGATGTCCAGACAGATGTCCAGAAAACTTTGCGTAATGCTTCGGGCGTTCCTTCTACGCGACCATCGCGCGATACTACGGCAAAATCATCGTTACTATCGCAAAAGAAATAACCTACAATGGCATTGGTTTTAATATCGTAAATCTGATTGATGTTGTTGCCTATAGAATTGATGAGAAACTTACCGCTGTTGCCTAACGGAAAAGAATTTTCATTGCCTACGCCTAACGACATAAAACCTGAAATTTTAATTCCATCGGATTTAGTTGTGAAGCGAATACCCCCCGCATCAATATCATACACATTAAAAGAACGCGATGCTGTAATGGCCAACAGTTTACCGCCCGATACCCTGCCGGCATTGGGCATGATGTTATTGCCCCAAACTACTTTACCATCCACCGCACGGGTTAATGCCAATGAATTTCCGTTTAAAATTTCGATGCTGGCTTTGGTAACAAATGTATTAAGACTAGATACCACCAGGTTTTCGCCCTTCTCATCGAACGCGGCCATGGTATAAAATCCCTTTTTAGATTCTACCAGAATGTTACCCGTGCGAATTTCTATAAGCCGAATTGGATTCATTTCTTTCAGCAACGGCATTACTGCCACGGCAATCTTTTTTCCATCGGGATGAAACGACAACGCACTTACGTGGTGTTTTTTATATTGAAATGTGTTGATCACTTTCAATAATTTAAGATCATACACCTCTACCCAACCCTCGCGCTGGCCCACTGCAAATAGATTGTTTTTATCTGAATACGTGGATTTGGTAATCTCGAATGTGGTAGTAAACTGCGCTAGTGTTTTCTCTGTCTTCCAATCTATAATTTCAATTTGCTTGCCTTCTACTAAAATCAATTTGCCATCATTGGTAAGTTGCATGTCGAATAAATTGACAAACGAAGTCGTAAAGCGTTTTATAAATCGTCCGGCTTTTATATCAAATACACGCACAGTTTTATCTCTGAATGCAAATGCGGCATGCGTGCCATCGGGCGAAGCGGCCATACCCACTTGTTCGGATGTGGTTTCATTTTTCAAATAACCCAACCGCACCTTGTCAACCTCCGGCTCTTGTGCCTGGCTAACTAAGCTCACCAAAACAAGAACTACTGTTAAGATTCTCATTGCCATTAAAGTTTTGTTATGCCACTTCACTACCTGTTGCCCATTGCAACATCTCAAACCAATCTTGCCTATCTACTTTTATATCAATTGACTTAGCAGCTTCTGTAATACGCTCCGGTTTAGTGGTGCCGATAACCGGAAAAATAACTGACGGATGTGTCAATAACCAGGCTAGCGAAAGTTGACTATACGAAGCATTGTATTTAGATGCTTTGCTAAACATTTCGCGCTCGTTAGCCATCCCTTTGCCACCACCAAGGGGCGACCACGCCATGGCAGAAGCCCGATGTTCCATTAGCAAATCCAGGTCGCCATTAAATAGCGGATCAACTCGTGCCAACGAAATTTCAATTTGGTTAGTAACCAGTGGCATCGGTAAGAATTTCTGCAGCATGTAAAACTGCGGCCTTGTAAAATTAGAAACACCAAAGTGCAACACTTTACCTTGCTGTTTCAATTGCGAAAAAGCTTCGGCTACTTCGTGTGGATTTAATAAAGGATCGGGTCGGTGAATCAACAACAGGTCAAGCCGATCGGTATGCAACATCTTTAACGAATTTTCAGCCGACCAAATAATATGTTCTTTGGAAGTATCGTAATGTTTTACCCATGTTTTAGGTCGCTTGTCAGATTGAAACTTGATTCCGCATTTTGTTACCAGCTCCATCTTATTCCGCAGTGCCGGTTGTTTGCGCAGCGTTTCACCAAAAATTTCTTCATTGCTATGATCTCCATATATATCAGCATGATCGAACGT
>DPSB01000303.1 GCA_003537495.1 Cytophagales bacterium
CCTTGTAAGTTTCTTCGCCCAACATAATCGTGGCAACTTAATTTACAGGTGCCTTAATCTCCGTTTCGAAATACAATGTTTCCATGCGCACCGCACGCTCGGCATAAGCTTTATAATTATTGAGAATAGCCTGCCATCCTGCTTCTTGCATTTCAAGTGAGTTTTCACTTTCGGCATCAAACATGGTAACTACGTTTGTTTTGTCGCCATCACTTTCAAAGGTGATAACAACCTTGCGGCCATCAGCCAGGCCATAGACTAACTTTTTTTGATCTATTACTTCTTCATAGGTCGCTTCAAAGTCGAAACCAAAACTTCCATCTTTGGCTTCCATGCGCGACTTCATTTTGCCGCCAACACGCAAATCATTTTCGGCTGTGGGGCAATACCAATCATCGGAAGCAAAATTCCACTGGGTAACGGCTATGGGATTAGTGTATGCACGCCATGCTATTTGTACCGGAGCATTTACCAATGCCTTTACGGTGATTGAATTCTTTGACATAGATGTTTTAGAGTTTTTGTTGCTATTTGATGATGTAAAGATAGTTGTCGCAGGTACACCCAAGCGTACGCAAACCCGCCATTTAAGGGGTGTTTTGCGACAAGACCATTGGGACATAGTTACATAGAAAGTCATAGTTTAAATCTTCTATGTGAACTATTGTGCCTATGTGGTTAGGATTTCAATTATATAATTGCCCAGTTTACACTTTCCCTATTTAGCCTTCTTTCTTGGTTTTGAACTTTTAGCCTTAGGATTATACATTAGACACAGTTGCATCCAGAATTGAAAATCCTTTTTTGTTCTGAATCCATCGGGGCTTACATAACAATACCCGCTTAATTGTTTGCCGCGCATGATCATGGGCAAAAAACCCATTCGTTCCGAAACCTCATCAAATCTTTCAGGGTTAAACCGGCACATCAGATTTTCGTGACTCACATTCACGCACATTTTGCCGTTTACTAAAAATGCGAGTCCGCTAAACATTTCTTTCTCTTTAATTTTAAGAGCAGGCACTTCAGCCAGATATTCTCGGATTCGATCTGCCAGTTTTAAATCGTATGCCATGTGATGTGTATTCATAGTCATCAGACCATTTTGAAATGGTCTGATGACTAAACTTAGGTTACATCTTCTGCCCCAGCTTTACTCCTTTCATTTCTTCCTGTAGCGTGAATGGCTGATTGTATAAGCGTTTGCCCGTTGCTTTAAAAATTGCGTTGGCTACTGCGCCACCGGTTGGTGGTAACGCAGGTTCACCTAATCCTGTCGGATCAATTCCGTTATCTACAAAATGGACTTCTACCTGGGGCACTTCGTTGTAGCGGATTAGTTTGTAATTATTAAAATTACGCTGCTCGGCTGCACCATCTTTAAAGGTAACTTGTCCGTAAAGCGCATGACCTAATCCATCCACAATACCACCCGCTACCTGTTGCTTTGCGCCACTCAGGTTAATAACAATACCACAATCGGAAGCTGCAATGATTTTTTTCAATACGGGGTTGCCGCTTACCATTTCTACTTCGGCTACCTGCGCTACATACGAGCGATGTGAGAAATAAACGCTGAAGCCTTGCGCCAGATTTTTCTTTTTGCCCCAACCCGATTTTTCTGCAGCAAGGTTGATTACACTCTTCATCCGGTCAATATCATATTTAATCTCACCGGTTGGTGATTGCTTTGCTTTATCTAACAGATCCAACCTAAACTGAACCGGATCTTTTTTAGCGGCCAGCGCTACTTCATCTAAGAAAGCTTGTTCCGCGAAAGCGAGAAAGTTAGTAATAGGTGCGCGCCAGGCTCCGGTTGTGATAGGCGATTGATGATCGATGGAATCAATCAATAAATTTTCAACTGCTCCAGATGGAAAATTATCTTCGCGGGTTGAATTGCCCGCATTTACGCCAACACCACGAAGTTTATAGCCGATGAGTATACCCTTTGCATCGAGCGCAGCTTCAAACCGGTAGCGAACGGCCGGGCGGTAACTTCCACCCATCATATCATCTTCCCTACTCCAGGTAACTTTTACCGGAGCATTGATTAGTTTAGAAAGTTCTGCTGCCTCTACTACATAGTCGGCTTGCAATCTTCTTCCAAAGCCACCACCTAATCGCGTAAGTTCAACGGTAATTTTTTCAGGTGCAATGCCTAATAGTTGTGCTGTTGCCATACGCGCACGATCCGGAGTTTGTGTTGGACCAATCAACTCTACTCCATCTGTTTTTACATGTGCAAAGAAGTTCATCGGCTCCATAGGCGCATGCGAAAGGAACGGGCATTGATACTCGCGCTTAATAACAGTAGCCGCACTTTTGAAGGCTGTTTCTACATCACCATCTTTTCTTCTTACTGTGGCTTCGGGTTTATCGAGCAATTCCTTGAATAACTTATCGTGATCGGATGTGCTTTCAATGTTGCCCGCATTCTCGTACTCTACTTTCAATACTTTGCGGGCCTTCATAATCTCCCAGGTAGATTTACCTACAATGGCTACATTGTTTTTGAATGTGACCACATCTACAATACCCGGTAATGCCTTTGCTGCTGTAGCATCAACTGATTTTATTTTTGTGCCAAATGCAGGTGGCCGTTGAATCATGGCGTGCAACATACCTTCGCGATAGAAGTCGAGGCCATATAAAGGCTTGCCGGTAACCATTTCTTTATTGTCCACATTCGGCACGGCAGTGCCAATCAACTTAAAGTCTTTTGGATTTTTCAGTTTTACATCTGTTGGAACCGTTAATGCCGCAGCATCGGTAGCAAGCGAACCATAACTTAGTTTAGTACCATTCGGGTGAATCACAAAACCATTGGCAGTACTAAGGGTAGATGCAGCCACATTCCATTTTTTGGCTGCGGCTTCTATTAACATACGGCGCGCGGG
>DPSB01000305.1 GCA_003537495.1 Cytophagales bacterium
CTGTGAGGCCCAGACTTGTTTAACGAAAATCCTTGAAAACAAATTACCGCTGCGGAGGATTTACATTAATCTTTTCGCGGTGTGTTACTGAATTATCGGCCCGGCCGGAAACAACTTTTCTACAGTTAGGATGGCCGCAGGTACACACAAATGATTGAATGTTATCATCCAACAAATCGGCATAGTCTAAGGTTAGTTCTTCGCCCGCTTCAATGTTATGCAGCGCTATCAGGTTAAGGCCATCGTAAACGGTATTAGGGGCGCAGCTATGATTTTGCGGTGCCCAGTTTTCAGGTTTCTGATCCCACAGAATATACACCTCATCCGAAACCGGGTAAGCATAATGCCGAAACTCTTCCAATTGTTCGGGCGTCCAGTTTTGTTCTACATACCGTTTGGTAACAATGCGCTGAGCCGATTCTTCAATCTTAAAAATCACTTCGCCTTTTTGAATAGCCTTCTGCGAAACAATTCCATAGCCATTAATGGAATTACCTTTAATGCGATACTTTTTTTGTTTGGCCTGATGGCGGGCAATACCTTCGGCAATAATATGTTTTAGAAATCCGGCTTTACCGATAGGATCAAACTGAAGAATGTAATCGGCAGAACCTTCGTAGCCATCCTGATAAAATACAGAACAGGTAAAGTTGATTTCCAGAAAATAGATTTCCTGTTTTTCGTTTACCCTAAAATCCAACCGGGCATAACCCACACCTGAAAATCCGGTAAAGATTTTTTCGGCAGCAGATTTTAACCGGGTTTCCAAGGCAGCATCTTCGCAAGGTTTGTTTACATCGGTATGCAGCTCAGATGTTTTTAATGCATAGGTTTTAAAGGCATACCCTTTCGGGAATTTGTATTCAACAGGTTTAAATGCTTTGGAGCCATGCGTGGGCCGGGCGTTAGCCGCTACCAATACGGTAAACTCTTGTCCGGCTATGTATTCTTCAATTAAGATTTCATCGTAGCCTTCTTCCATCAGGCTCTCCACTTTATGTTTTAAGTGCGCAAAGTCTTTGGCCAGCGATTCATCATCCACGCCCAGGCTATCACCTGCTTTGGCGGGTTTTACAAACAATGGAAAAGTTAGCTTGCTTACTTTCGCTTCAAGGTCTTTGGTATTGGTAACTTCTGCGTAAAGCGGAGTTTTAACACCTGCACAATAGGCCACATACTTCATTAAAGGTTTGGCCGGATCGTACAGAATGGCATTCGGGCCGGTGTAAGGCAGGTTGAGTGAATCCATGGCATTGATCACATCAATGGAAGGAACAGACCAATCCAGATAACCTTCGCACAGATTTACGTAGATATCGTACTTCTGCTTGCGCAGTTCCTTAAGTTGTTTGTAGGTGGTAAGCTTATTCAGAAATACATGATCTACCTGATCGTTTGGTAACAGCGGAGCGAGGTTACGGGGCGGATCGTAGTTTTTGTAGTCAACTTCGGTGGTACTGTAATCGGGCTGCAACACACAAACCTTCATATCCGGATTTCTTTTTACGTGCAGGGATTTTGTTTGTTAGCTGTTGGCTGTATTGCGAAGTAGGGCATCTTCCAGCACTTCTACAATCAGGTTAGTGAAGGTTTTATTACTTACGCGCAGAATAGCGCCTATGGAGGTATAGTTCTCGTCTTCGCTTAAGCCACATTGGGCATTAATTTCCAATACAAATAGTTTTCCGGTTTTCTTATCCAACCTGAAATCGAGCCGTGCATAACCTACGCCTTTCACGGCTTTAAAGGCATCAATGCTTAGCTCTTTTAATTCTTGCGCCAGACAGAAATCCATAACCGGGGCGTATTCATACAGAAATCCATTGTCCGGTGGCGGTGCTTCTTCATCGTAAGCTTCCCACAGGCGTTCAAAAGAAAGGAACTGCTCTTTTTCGGGTAAGCCTTTATGGAATACACGTTCTATAGGTTGATAGAATTTAATCTGTTCGGGTTTATGGTGCGATCCTACCAGCAACGTAGTAAACTCGCGCCCGATTATAAACTGCTCGGCCAATAATCCGGCTGTATTCAAATCCCAACCTTTAAAACCTTCGTGTAGTTCGTTAAGTACACTCTTTAATTGCCGCTTGCCGTTAACAACATTCTTTACACTTATACCCATGCTGCCAGCCGATACCGCAGGCTTAACAATAATGGGTTTGCCCACCTTCTTGAAAAGATCCGGATCGATGTGTCCGTTTAGCTTTTGCCAGCCTGGCATAGAAACCCCGGCTTTACCGAAAGCTTCCTTCATGGTGATTTTAGAGGTAGTTACATTATAGAAGTAAGAATCGGAACCGGTATAGGTAATACCACTTTCATCCAATGCATGAATTACCGATACTCCGGGAACGTTATTGATTTCATCGCCATCGCACAGATTTAGTACAATGCTTTGCTTTTCGGTGTAATTACGTACGCGCTCAATCGATTCGGCAATGTTATGCACGGTAACGTTTACCCATTCCCATTCGCAATTGATTTCTGCGAATACACGGGTGTATTCATCAATACTTTGGGTGTAGTCGTAGTAAAATTTTAGAGTAGGGTCTTCCGTCTCCAGATAAGGAGCAAATATCCAGATTTTATAGGCGGTGGTATCGTTGAGTAGTGTCATAAACCCAACAACCGCAGAGGGTGCAGTAAAGTACTATTTGCCATAGCGTACGCAATTTCAATAAATATTATTATTAAAGTAAAGTACTTGTCAATATTTATTCTTAAAAGCTATGGTTAACCTAACACTAAGCAGGTATAAGTGCTTACTTCTTTACTGTTCTAACAGTATAAACTGAACCAACACTTACTGGCTAAGGCTATAAGTAACCATTGTTAGTTGCCTATGCTTTGTTTAGTTGTATTAGTTTCTATCGGCCCACGAATGCTATAAGGTAGATAGCCCAATAATTCGGTTTGGATTAAATGATTACTTTTAGTTAACCAAATCCCATCCCCCATGAAATCACTACTGGTAATAATTTTAATTATTACGCTTTCACTATCCGTTTATGCACAAACAAATGAATCGCCCGCTGGCGCGTATCAATGGAAGCGTGGCAAAACTGAACTTCAACCGGGGTATGTAGTTTTGAAATCGGGTAAGCGTATGGATGGTAAAATTTCCCTGATTGGTTCAGCCGAGTTGGTAAAGGAGGTAGAGTTTATGGGCGATCAGAAATACCTCACCTTTCCGGTGGCCTCGCTTAAAGGCTATGGCTTAACGAATGTAAACCCAAATGCCAGCACAACAGTTGGCGGTGGTCCGGTAAATGAAAGCCCGGAGAGTATGTACGAGTGGCGTAATATGGGTACGGTGATGAGTAAAGTAATTGAAAGCACCACACCTCGTAATGGATATGTGATACACCGAAACGGAACAAAGTATGAAGGAGAATTAAAGTTGAGACGTAAGGATGGGGTATTGGAAGATATTGAAGTGAAAACCGCTTCGGGCAAGGAAAAGTTTGATGCAAAAGACATAGCCCGCTATGGTTATACCGTAAGCGAGGCTGAAGTAGTACAAGCGAAATTAGCCCGTGAACAAAATAACAAGCGTTCCTTTCCGGGAAGTATTATAACAGCGGCAGGTAAAACCAATGGCGAAGTAACCTTGCTTTACGAACAGGGTGTCCGCAATCTTGACCGGATTATTTTTAAGGGTGGCGATAAACTGGCAGAGTACACGCCAGCTACTATTACCGGGTTCACATACGTAAATAAAGGTGTGGAAACAAAGTACACCGTTATTGAAAATGTTTTTGTGCCGGAGGGCTTCAATGGCAACACCTTTCAATTGTATCGTAATCCTAACCCTACCACGATTAATGAACGTGCCACCGCGCTGGTTAAATCGGCTGTGGCGGTAGGTACTTCGGCCGCAGCTACTGCTGTTGTAAAAGAAGATCAGAAGCGGAACAATTATGTTTCCAATATGGATAGTGTAATCCGGGTTTCGTCTACTGAAGAGTTAATTGAGTTACGCGATCAGTTAGCCCAGTTGGGGGGCTACGAAACGGCACAGGATGCACTTGAAAATTCCGATAACGAAAGTTTGAAAGCAAACCTGGGAGCATTGGAGTTAGCCATTCAAGGCAGGCAAGCAACTGCTGCACCTGGTGGAATTTTGAACATAGAGTGGGTGATCTACAATAAAATCACCAATGAAAAAACCATTGTGTATAAAAGCCAATACAAAGATCAGATTGATGTATTGCTGATGGGCTGCGATAAATACCTGGAGTTAGCCAAACCCATGCAAAACGATATGCAGAAGTGGGATAACCTGGCCAAGACAGTGAAGTTTTTAGATGCGTGTTACTAGTGCGTTTACCGCAAACTCGCTGAGCCGCGAAGCCAGCGTTAATATACTTATGCTTTTTTCTTTGCGCACTTGCGACTCTGCGGTAAACAATCATTTTGTTAAGCGGTTAGGTACGCAGTAGCTCAGATCATAACTTTCATCATCAATTAATCCCTATGAAATCAACCCGCATTTTATTTCTAGCTGCCATCATTTTGCTGGCCTGCGAACAACCTAAAGAAAAAGAATCCAGACCAGCGTATCAATACCTGGAAGAGATGACCATCCCACAGTTACAGGTTGGTTATCAGAAAAGCACATTTACGATTGAGCAAGTAGTGAAAGATTATCTGCAGCGCATTGAAGATTTAGATAAGAATGGCCCTGCGCTTAACGCTATTATATACGTAAATCCAAAGGCCCTTGAAATTGCCCGAGCCATGGATGCCGAACTAAAGGCCGGCAAGAGTCGTGGGTTGTTACATGGCATACCGGTAATTGTAAAAGACAATATGAACACTGCCGATATGCCTACTACTGCCGGGGCAACGGTACTTCGCGATTCCTATCCGCCCGATGATAGCTTTTTGGTAAAGAAGCTGCGCGATGCCGGGGCCATCATCATCGCGAAAGCAAACTTAAGTGAGTGGGCAAACTTTCGTGCCGATATGAGCAGCAGTGGCTGGAGTGGCATGTTAGGGCAAACGAAAAATCCGTATGTGTTGGATCGTAATCCATGTGGTTCCAGTTCGGGTTCGGGAGTAGCGGCCTCGGCAAACTTATGTGCTATTGCAATTGGTACCGAAACGAATGGTTCGATTGTTTGTCCGTCTAATGCCAATGGGTTGGTAGGATTAAAACCAACTGTGGGGCTATTGAGTCGTAGTGGCATTATTCCTATTTCGTTTACACAAGATAC
>DPSB01000128.1 GCA_003537495.1 Cytophagales bacterium
CCTCACGCCCGCTATACTCTTGCTTCAACAATTCACACTCGGTAAGAATTTGTAAGTGTTTAGAAACCGTTGGGCGGGCAGTATCAAAATTTGAAGCAATTGCCCCGGCCGTCATGGATTGAGACGCCAATAGCAATAGAATTGCTCTTCGGGTAGGATCGGCTATTGCCTGAAATACATCGCGTCTTAGGTTCATTGCGTAGTCATTTGACTACAAATATATGTGTAGCTAAGTGACTACACAAGGGATGGGTGATGTTTTTAAACTTAGCTGAAGCCCAAGGATTCTATCATGCTAGGTATGGAACTTATCTCCATGTATCTTACAGTAATTCATTACATTTTACAACTTCTTAGAATATCTCCTTCTGGGGTTAATTCAACAACATATTTCACAGGTTGTTCTTTTACCTTGTGGAAAGACACAAACACATAGTAGTTTTCAGCAACATGTAATGATGGATAAACAAAAAGTCTATGACCCCTTGCCCTGCTTTGAAAATCTGTTATTTTTAAACTGTTAACATTTGTAAAATTAATTTCTTTAGATTGCCTCTTCATTCCTGTAAGGCCCTTAATCATTGACGCTAATTTTTCCTCAGGTCGTAAGCAGAATTTATATTTCCCTAAAGTAGCATAAGATTCTTCTGTTACCCCCTTGAATTCAAATGAGGTGACATCTTTGAAATCATTTCCTAAAATATCAGAAATAAAATAGTCAAATGCTATCTGTTCGTAATCTGCTGGTTTATTAACAAAAGCCGTGAGAAAAATAAATCCCACAAACAGAATTGCTGGAAATGACTTTTTCATAAGTGTTATCGTTTTCTTGATCAACGTAAATCACTAAACCTTATTGTCGCTTATCTCATTCTCTCCACCCCGGCCCTCTCACCACTCTTCCCGGTTTCGCACCGGTATGTTCGCCATCCCTTAATACTACAGTTCCATTTACCAACACATACACCATGCCCGTGCTGTATTGGTGCGGCTTTTCGAACGTAGCATGATCCTGAATTTTGGCTGCATCGAAAATGGCTACATCGGCATAATAGCTGGGTGTTAACGAACCACGTTTTTTAATTTTAAGATTTGCAGCCGGTAGCGAAGTAAGTTTACGTATAGCTTCTTCCATCGGAATTACTTTTTCATCGCGTACATATTTACCCAAAAGTCGGGCAAAGTTTCCGTAGGCCCGTGGATGCGTGCTGGATTTTAGAAACACACCTTCTGTAGCCGGAGATTCAGCATCGGAACCAAAACTCATAAAAGGCAATGCAATTTGTCGCTTCACGTTTTCTTCACTCATCATAAAATAAGCAGTGCCCACGCGGGTGCTATCGGCAATCACTAAATCCATAGCGGTTTCTTCTGCACTCTTACCATAAATTTTTGCCACTTCGGCCAACGTTTTTCCGGTAAATTGTTTTAAGGAATCGTTGGCAAAACCCAACAGCAATACCCGTTCGGGGCTGCCAGCCATCAACAATAAATTTTCCCATTTATCAGAAGGCTTACGCATTTCGTCTAATGCGCGTTTGCGGATTTTGGGGTCTTGTAATCTTTTGATCCATTCTTTTATTCCGCCTTCCTGCACCCAGGGCGGCATAGAAGCATCAAGGCCCGTAGCGCCCGCGGTATAAGTATACATGTCGGTAGTAATTTTTATTCCGGCTTTGTTGGCTTGCTCAATCATGGCCAGCACCGAATCTAATTTTCCCCAATTGCTTTCGCCCGCCATCTTTAAATGATAAATCTCGGCTGGCAATTTTGCTTCGCGCGCTATGCGAATGGTTTCATTTACGGCATCAAAGATGTTATTACCTTCACTGCGCATGTGCGTAATGTACATGCCTCCGTATTCGCCAGCTACTCTACAAAGTTCAATCAACTCTTCGGTATTGGAGTAATTAGCGGGCGCATAAATTAGTGATGAGCCCACGCCCAATGCGCCATCTTCCATCGCCTGCTTTACCAATGCTTTCATGCGCCCCAGTTCTTCCGCATCCGGTAAACGATTAGCATAACCCAATTCATGAATGCGAACGGTAGTTGCACCCACAAATGAAGCCACATTTGTAGCCACGCCCCTGCGCTCAAGTGATTGCAGGTATTCGTTTAATGTTGTCCAGTCGAGCTCATACTTCCAATCCGGGTTGCGTTGCATATCGGCTTGTAAATCGGCTTTCATTTTGTCATTCAATGGCCCCATGCTCCAACCTTCGCCAAATACTTCCAGTGTTACACCTTGCCGGATGTCGGCCTGCGAAGTACCGTCAATGATTAATGATTCAGTAGCCCAGCTCAACATGTTAATAAAGCCCGGTGCCACCGCCAAACCAGTAGCATCAATTTCACTCAGCCCTGTTGCTTTAGAAAGATCTCCGATAGCAGCAATGGTGTCTGCATTAATCCCCACATCGGTTATTACTCCGGGTTTACCCGATCCATCATACACAGTACCACCACGAATGATAACATCAAATTTTTGTTTCTGACAAGCCGTAAACAGAAGAAACAGGAGGAGTAAAGGGAGGAGGTTTTTCATGAGGTTGGAATTGGGTATTGGGAGATTCAGTAATCAGTGATCAGTAATTGGTTTGAGTAGGTTAGTCTGAACAAACCAGTAACGAGTATCAAGCAACTAGTGTCCATCAACCAGTACTGAGTAACCAAAGTTATCTATATTTACAAAGATTTTTTTCGAAGCTATGAACATTCTTTTAATTGGTAGTGGTGGGCGTGAGCATGCGTTTGCCTGGAAAATAAAACAGAGCCCACGATGTTCTAACTTGTATATAGCGCCCGGCAATGCCGGCACTTCTTTAGCTGGCGAAAATGTGGCCATTGCCAGCGATAACTTTCCTGCGCTCGGTAAGTTTTGTATCGAAAAAGAAATAGCACTTGTTATTGTTGGTCCTGAAGCACCTTTGGTGCAAGGCATTCGCGATTACTTTGAAAACACGAACGAACTAAAACACATTCTTTTGGTTGGTCCCGGAAAAACAGGTGCACAACTGGAAGGCAGCAAAGATTTTTCTAAACAATTTATGTTGCGCCACGGTGTGCCCACCGCAAAGGCCCGCACATTTCAATCGCACGAAAGTGCACAAGCCCTTACTTACCTTGATAGTTGTACACCACCTATTGTATTAAAAGCCGATGGTCTGGCTGCCGGTAAAGGTGTTATTATTTCACCATCTGTTGCCGAAGCAAAGCAAGCCATTCAGGAAATGCTGGTGGATAAAAAATTTGGTGAGGCCAGCTCAAAAGTATTGATCGAAGAATTTCTGGATGGCATTGAACTTTCGGTGTTTGTACTTACCGATGGCGAAAACTATGTGGTACTTCCTGAAGCCAAAGATTACAAACGCATTGGCGATGGTGATGCCGGCCCCAACACTGGTGGTATGGGTGCTGTTTCGCCAGTCGTGTTTGCCGATAAGGCCTTCATGCAAAAAGTAGAAGCACAAGTAATCGTTCCTACTGTTAATGGATTAAAGAAAGATGGTATTCCTTATAAGGGTTTCATCTTTATCGGGTTGATGAATATTAAAGGCGAGCCTTACGTGATTGAATACAACGCGCGCATGGGCGACCAGGAAACAGA
>DPSB01000236.1:0-368 GCA_003537495.1 Cytophagales bacterium
AATCGGTAGAAGAAAATCTGGCCGATCTGGGCTTCACGCCTTCTA
Source organism: Cytophagales bacterium (assembly GCA_003537495.1). GTDB lineage: Bacteria > Bacteroidota > Bacteroidia > Cytophagales > Cyclobacteriaceae > ELB16-189. The sequence continues at coordinate 46 of DPSB01000236.1, forward strand.
TATATAGTCCATACTTTAAGTTGCTGACCCGCGAGGATGTAAAACTGCTTCGAACCAAAAAAGTACGCGTTATTCCCTGGACGGTGAATGAAGAAAAAGACATGCTTTCGGTAAAAGGTTTGGACGTAGATGGCTTTATAACCGATTACCCCGGTCGGGCCGCTAAGTTTAAGCGCACGTTAAATCTGAGAAAACAACGCTAAAATGTTTTAGGGATTCCTTCTACATTAGAACGTTTCAACTTTTAATTTTATCATTGCAGCCTGTTTATAAAATCCACACCTCAATGCCAGCGACCAGCAACCTCCCGATAGCTATCGGGA
>DPSB01000236.1:620-1718 GCA_003537495.1 Cytophagales bacterium
AACCTCCCGATAGCTATCGGGAAATCAGCAACCCATTACGATGTATACGGAGTAGGAAATGCCTTAGTAGATATTGTTACCGAAGTAGATCTCGACTTCTTTACAAAAAACGAAGTTGAAAAAGGCTTAATGACCTTGGTGGATGAAAAGCGCCAGTTGCAGTTAATGAAAGCAATTGACATGAAGCGTAGCAAAATGTCGGGTGGTGGTTCGGCAGGCAATACGGTTGTTGCTATTAATCAGTTTGGAGGTAAAAGTTTTTACTCGTGCTTAGTTGCGAAAGATGAGTTAGGTAAATTTTTTCTCGATGATTTAAAACGAAATGGTGTTGCCACCAATATGGTACACGATACTTGTCCCGAAGGACATACCGGCCGCTGTTTGGTAATGACAAGCCCCGATGCCGAACGCACCATGAATACATTTTTAGGAGTAAGTTCTTTCCTCTCGCCTGAGCATCTGGATGAATCAGCAATCAAGAACTCTACGTACGTTTATCTGGAAGGCTACCTGGTGGCAAGCCCCAAGGGATTGGAGGCCATGAAAGAAGCCAAGAAGATTGCAGAAAAGAATAAGGTAAGTACCGCGTTAACATTTTCCGATCCTAGTATGGTGAAATATTTCTCTACGCAGATGGGAGAAATTGTAGGTGCGAGCGTGGATTTACTTTTTTGTAATGAAGAAGAGGCCATGATTTTTACCGGTACCAATTCTGTAAGCGAAGCCCGCGAAAAACTAAAACAAGTTGCCAAACGGTTTACCATCACGCTGGGCGCGAATGGTGCATTGATTTACGATGGCGATACCTTTATACAAATCGAGCCGTACAAAGTTCGCGCAATTGATACCAATGGTGCTGGCGATATGTTTTCAGGAGCGTTTCTGTATGGTATTACCCATGGCCATAGTTTTGCTGAAGCCGGAAAATTAGCTTCGTTAGCGTCATCTAAAGTTGTTTCGCAGTGGGGCCCGCGGTTGCAACCCGAGCAGATGAAGAAGATTTTGGGCGATTTGGTAGCCTGATCTTTAACCTTACTTAATTTCTATTGTTAACCTGACGGGATAGTATTCCGTTAGTTTCATATAATTGTGTCTATG
>DPSB01000236.1:2001-5655 GCA_003537495.1 Cytophagales bacterium
TTTCATATAATTGTGTCTATAAAATTCATTGTATGCTTAAAAAACAAACTTTAACCATCTGGCTATTAGTGGTTGTCCTTACAACCAGTTTCAGTCAGACCCGAAAAATTGAGTTTACCGAATACGATTTGCCTAATGGTTTGCATGTAATCCTGCACCAGGATAACACCACGCCTATTGTAGCGGTATCGGTATTGTACCATGTGGGTTCTAAAAATGAAGACCCCAACCGCACCGGCTTTGCACACTTCTTTGAGCACTTATTGTTTGAAGGTTCTGAAAACATAAAGCGGGGTGAGTTTGATAAGTACTTACAAAATGCAGGCGCAACCAACAATGCCAACACTTCCAACGATAGAACCTTTTATTATGAAGTGTTACCCTCTAACCAGTTAGAGCTTGGCCTGTGGATGGAATCAGAAAGAATGCTTCATGCAAAAATTGAAACCATTGGTGTGGAAACACAACGCGAAGTGGTGAAAGAAGAAAAACGCCAGCGTATCGATAACCAACCGTACATGTCATTTCAGGGCGAGATTTTTAAGCGTGCCTATAAACAACATCCATATCAATGGACACCCATCGGCTCGCTCGAACATTTAAATGCAGCTTCATTGGATGAGTTTATTGCGTTCTATAAAACATTTTATGTGCCTGAAAATGCAACGCTCTCTATCGCGGGCGACATAGATATAGAGCAAACCAAAACGTTAGTAGCAAAATATTTTAAAGAAATACCAAAAGGTACCAAAGCGGTTCCACGTCCTACGATAAAAGAACCACAACAAACAGCCGAAGTGCGCGATGTTATTTTTGATAACATCCAATTGCCTGCTGTTTTTCAAGCTTATCATATTCCGGCACAAGGCACTCCTGATTCGTATGCGTTGGATATGTTGAGCACATTGTTATCGGGTGGTCAAAGCTCGCGCATGTACAAGGCACTGGTCGATGATCAGAAAAAAGCTTTACAGGTTGCTTCGTTTCCCTTCTCCATGGAAGACCCCGGTCTCTATATTACGTTAGGATTGGTAAACATGGGTGTGGATGTAGCTGATCTTGAAAAAGCGATGGATGCCGAAATTGAGAAAGTGCAAAAAGAACTCATCACCGAAAAGGAATTTCAGAAAATCCGTAATCAAATGGAGAGTCAGTTTGTGCAACAAAATTCATCGGCTGTGGGCATTGCCGAGCAATTGGCCAACTACCATGTCTATTACAAAGATGCCAACCTTATCAACACAGAGTTGGAGCGTTACATGAAAGTTACCCGCGAGGATTTACAGCGTGTGGCAAAAAAATACCTGGTAAAAGAAAATCGGGTGGTACTTCAATACCTGCCTAAATCAGCGCAAAGCAAACCAGACAATACTGAAATCAAAAAAGACAATTGATTATGAAGAAATATATAGTATTCATTTGCTTGCTGGCAACAGTTGCAGCAACAGCGCAAGTAGATCGTACAAAGGCACCCAAGCCAGCACCAGCCCGCGAAATTAAAATAGGAGCGTATCAAACGTTCACCTTGAAAAACGGATTGCAGGTGTTTGTGGTCGAGAATCATAAACTGCCACGCATTCAATTCTCACTTCAGCTTAAAAACAATCCCATCTACCAGGGCGATAAGGAGGGCTATATAGAAATGGCAGGCACCTTAATCGGTACGGGCACCAAAACAAAAAACAAAGCGCAGTTAGATGAAGAAATTGATTTTATCGGAGCAAACCTGAGCACCAGTTCGGATGGAATTTTTGCTTCAAGTTTAAGCAAGCATTCAAACAAGTTGCTCGACTTAATGACCGATGTATTGTACAACCCGGCATTTGCACCCGAAGAAATGGAGAAGCTAAAAACACAAACGCTATCAGGCCTGGCCGCCAGTAAAGAGAACCCGGGCAGTATTGCCGCTACTGTGCGCAGTGCATTGGTGTATGGTAAACAGCATCCTTACGGATTATCTACTTCCGAGAAATCGGTTGAAGCCATTACGCTGGATGATTGTAAAAATTATTTTAACACCTATTTCAAACCCAACAACGCATACCTTGCTATTGTTGGCGATATTGATTTTAAAACCGCTAAGTCGCTTGTAGAAAAATATTTTGCAAAGTGGACACCGGGCGAAGTAAAAAACCCAACGTATACTTTACCGAAAGAACCAGCCAAAACGTATGTGGCTTTGGTAGATCGCTCAGCTTCAGTGCAGTCGGTGATTAATATTGGTTACCCGGTGGAGTTGAAACCGGGAACACCTGATGTAATTAAAGCCCGTGTTACCAACCAGATTTTAGGTGGTGGCTTTTCAGCGCGATTAAATCAGAACTTACGCGAGAAGAATGGTTTTACATACGGTGCTAACTCTTCACTTAGTTCTGATAATCTGATTGGTAACTTTAATGCCTCGGCCAGTGTGCGCAACGAAGTAACCGATAGTGCTGTGTTTGAGTTTCTGTCAGAGTTAAAACGAATGGTAAATGAACCTGTAACTGAACAAGAGTTAATAGCAGCTAAAGCTGAAATCTCTGGTGCATTTGGTCGCTCCTTGGAAAACCCATCAACCATAGCCGGCTTTGCGCTTAATACAGCACGTTATAACCTCCCTAAAGACTATTATAACAATTATGTAAAGGCCATTGATGCCGTAACGTTGGCCGATGTGCAGGCCACCGCGAAAAAATACATTCGGCCTGAGAATGCACACATTGTAATTGTAGGTAAAGGTGCTGATGTAGCCGATAAGCTTAAAAAGTTTGGTGAAGTAAAGTACTTCGATATTTATGGCGAAAGCTATGTACCAACAAAAGCTTCAGCATTACCAGCCGATTTAACAGCCGATAAAGTTATTGCGAAATATATTGAGGCAATTGGTGGCGATTCCAAACTGAAAGATCTAAAGGGATTGAAAACAACTATGAAAGCTACTATCCAAGGTACCGAGCTCATTATGGTTTCAACAAAAAAGTCTCCAGGTAAAATGGTGCAAGAGATGTCGGTAATGGGTAATGTGATGTCAAAGCAGGTAAGCGATGGTAAAGAACTCTCAATAACAGCGCAAGGCCAAAAAATTCCCGTAGATGCTGCGATGAAAGACGAGGGACTATTTGAATCGCTACTTGTGCCTGAAACTCAGATTGCGAGCATGAAGATTAAGGCCACATTAAAGGCCATCGAAAATTTAGATGGAAAAGAAGCATACGTGGTGGAGTATCAGTTTGCTTCCGGAGGAAAATCAACCCACTATTTTGATAAGGAAACGGGTCTCAAACTTCAATCAGTTAAAGAAGTTAAAACCCCACAGGGCACAAATGCAGTTCCTACTAAGTTCGATAATTATAAAGAGGTTAACGGAATTAAGTTCCCACACACAACTTCTATTTCAATGGGCCAGATGAACTTGAAATTTGAAGTTTCTGCCATCGAGGTTAACCCCGCAATAGATGAATCAATCTTTAAAATTCAGTAAGTAACGGTCAGTTGATGACCATAAAAGGCCGGTATTAACCGGCCTTTTACATTGAAAATGAGCCTGTTTGATAGAAAATCAGGAAGCATGCCTTGTAAAATCCGATTATCCTAAGCATTTTTGCAGCCCTTTTAGAAATTTTTAGCATTAAAAGATATGAAACGTACATTTCAACCTTCGCGCAAGAAAAG
>DPSB01000531.1 GCA_003537495.1 Cytophagales bacterium
TTATACCAATCAATTATTGGATGCGGGTATAAACAAGGTAGCTCAAAAAGTTGGCGAAGAAGCAGTGGAACTTGTGATTGAAGCCAAGGATAATAACCGCGAACTATTTCTGGGTGAAGCTGCTGACCTCATGTACCATTACCTCGTGCTGCTTACTGCCAAAGGTTACGATTTGAAAGATGTTATAGCTGTTCTGAAAGAACGGCACTCTTAATACAAAATTCCAATGGGGCAAAAGCAAAAACAAATTGGTGGCTATCCTTTTGTAAAGCTACCATCTGTAGTAAACAAGCCCGACCTTGTTAGCAGAAGTAAACGCTATTTCGATCACATGGATTCGAGAAGAAGCGTGCGTGATTTTTCAGATCGGCCTATTCCATTCACCGTAATTAAAAACCTGATCAAGACTGCCTCTACTGCTCCATCGGGCGCACATACGCAACCGTGGACTTTGTGTGTAGTAAAAAGTAAAGAGCTTAAAACGCAAATTCGGTTAGCAGCAGAGAAAGAAGAACGTGAGAGCTATGAAAAACGAATGAGCGAAGAATGGCTGAATGATATTAAGCCATTGCAAACTAACTGGGAGAAACCTTTTCTGGAAACTGCGCCCTATCTGATTGTTGTTTTTAAAAAGTCGTACGATGTTTTACCCGATGGCTCCAAGCAAAACAATTATTATGTGTCGGAGTCGGTAGGTTTGGCCTGTGGGTTTTTATTAACAGCTATTCACCATGCAGGATTAGTTGCGCTTACGCATACACCCAGTCCTATGAATTTTTTGACAACCCTGCTCAATCGACCGACAAACGAAAAACCGTATTTACTTATACCAGTAGGATATGCCCATCCTGATGCCTGGGTGCCCAAACTCAAACGAAAAAACCTGAAAGAAATAATGGTGGAATATTAACTCAAACTCTTTTTGGATGCAGCTTTACATAGGTAAGCGTGTAGGTGAATTCAGAGTTACCTGAGTTTTCTTTTCGAACACCTTCCAGCATATCGCGAGCCGCATCGTAAGTAAACGTATAGGTTACCGATTGTTTCCGGGGCTCAAAGTGACGATAAATCAATAAGTTTGATTCTGCGAGTTTGGTGAACTCACCCCGCACTGAGTACGAAGGCAATTGCGATTTATCGAGGGAGATTTCAAGGTATTCGCGATTGGCATTATTCGGATCGCGGATAATGGCTACTGTGGAGTAATTTTCTTTCCGCTCTACAATCTTTTCGCGCTCAACCGATGAAAGAAAAGGTTTGCCCTTTCGCAGCACCACAACCGAAACCGCATAGATGCCTTCGATAGAACCTGATATTTCTTCCTTGTACATGTAACGCTGAGCAAGGTCATGGAAATCAATCTGCTCGAAGTCGCTGCTTTTTTGAACCTGCTTTAACGAATACAATTTCTGCAATGAGCAAGACGAAACTCCCAGAAAAATTATTACGGTAAGTATTTTTCTTATCATGCTAAAACTGAATATCGCTATAAGTGCCTTTGATACAACTACGGCAAGAAAGTCGGCCACGCAAGGCCGCAGGTTTCAATAAAGATTTACCCATCAACATGCGCACGCACTCCTGAATACCTTCAGTAATACTAGGGTGTGGATGTACACATTCCGCGAGTTCTTCAATGCCTTTATCCATGCTGATTAACACCGCCACGGCCTGTATGGCACTGCTGGCATGTAGGCCAACTACTTTCATGCCCAGTATCTTCATGTGATCATCGCAGGTTACCAATAGTTTTATAAAACCCTGCACATTTCGCTTGGCTATGGCCCTACTGATTGTGCTATACTCCAGTGTTACAACCTTATAATCAATTCCCTTTTCACGTGCCTGCGTTTCATTCATGCCTACACCTGCTACCTCCGGACTCAAAAACATGATGGTACTAATGTTTTCATACACCAGTTTGCGATCGGGTTTACCAAAGATTCGCTCTACCGCATAACGGCCTTCCAACTCTCCCACATTAACCAACGAGATATCGGCTGTTAAATCGCCTACTGCATAAATATTGGACACATTGGTTTGTGTGTCTTTACTATCAATGCCACGTTTGGTGATGTTGATTCCAACTTTATCATCCCATAACTCTTCAATGTTGGCTACACGCCCAACCGATACCAATGCCTTCTCAACATTAAATGTGTTGCGACTGCCATCGGTATATTCCAACTCATACTCTACCCTACCGTTTACAATTTTCATCTCAACAAGGCGCGAGTTGCGATGTATAAGCACACCGTTGTTTTCCATGTTGCGTTCTACAATCCGCACCACATCTTCATCTTCAAATGGTAGAATGCGATCGCCTTTATCAATCAGGTGCACTTTCGTGCGACCAAAGCCACTGAAGATTGTAGCGTATTCGCAACCGATCACCCCTGCCCCTACAATCACCATGCTTTCCGGAAAGTCAGTAATATCTTCAATGCCTTCGCTGGTGAGTACAATTTTTTCATCGATGGGTAACTCTGGCAAATAACGGGGGCGGCTGCCTGTTGCCAGGATAATGTTTTCGGCATACACTGTTTCTACCTTGCTGCCTTGTGTAATCTCAACTTCGTGCGCAGTTTTTAAACGCGCATGGCCGGTTTTATGAAAGAGTAAATTCGAGTACGCTGAGGCATTGAGTTCGCGCATGTGTTCTTCTAACAAATTAATGCGCTCCGAAACTGCCTTCCGTACTTCATTCTGAATTTCCTTAAAGCTTACAGATGGCTCCTGAATATTGTATCGCTTCAGGTTTTTACGAAATGCTGAAGCCTCGCGCGAAAGTTCCCACCAGGTTTTGGAGGAGAGTGCTCCGTTCGTAACACCAGCACCACCTATCCGACTTTTCTCAATTAACAAAGTACGCTTCTTGAAATCGAGTGCCCGCATCGCTGCAGCATAACCAGCCGGGCCCGCGCCAATAATTATAAGATCAAATTTTTCCATACGATTAAGCCAAAAATAACAAGCGTACAAGTTACAATTTATAGCGGGTTTTCAAGAGGTTTAATCTTACCTTTAAACCATGTTAGAAAACCTGATTGAATGGGATAAAA
>DPSB01000059.1 GCA_003537495.1 Cytophagales bacterium
TCGGCATCATACTTTGGATAATAAGTTCCATTAGCTACCCAAATTTGCGTAATGCCGCTATTATACTTTGCGGCAATAAGTGCATCTGCCAACTCCTTTACAGCATTGGCCCAGCTACTTCCATTGCCATTTCTTGTGCTATCTACAAAAACAATTCCCGATCCGTTGGGTACCGCTAGCGCTAACTGTTTCTCATATACGCCACAATCTACTTTGCCGTAATGGATACGCGGATTATAATCAAGGTCATTATTTATACTACCCGGAACATAGCTGTTGAGGCCTCCATTTATACCTGGACTGCATAGCTGCAACCGATAGTCCCCGGATATAGATGGTGCAAGGGTTGCAGCAACCGGGGTCGTAAACAAAGGGTCTGAATTTTGATTTTTTGTACCAGTGTAGCCCCCTTCAATAATTGAATAATTAACGAGCGGTACACTGGCTATATCGCTGTTAAATATTGAATTCGAAAATCCAGCAGCAAGGTTACCCCATATAATGCAATTACTGATTTCAGGATCCGAATCTGCAGAATTTCTTATAGCCCCACCCGTTGTTGTAGCATTATTTCCTGAAAAACTGCAATTGACTATTTGCGGTGCAGATGCATTTACATTATACAAAGCTCCGGCATCTACAGCAGTATTTCCTGCAAACAGACAGTTGGTTAAAGGAGGTGAAGCATTGTCGCATACCATTCCACCACCATTATTGGTGGTGATATTTGCAGAAAATACACAATTACTGATTGTGGGTGAAGAAGAATTGATTCGCATGCCGGCACCACTTCCCCTTCCAAGGGAAATGGCATTCACTGTTATTGTCCCTGTGCCATTAGCATTGCCATACCTGATGTGAAAGCCATTGAGCGCTGTTCCGCTAACCGTTCCCGCAGAAACTACCACATGGTAACAGTTATCTGTGTACGAACCAGCAGTGCCCAAATCGCCACTGAGTATCGAAATATTGGTAGCAAAGTTTCGCTGATTGGTGGCTGTTTCTGTTCCGTTAAATCCACCAAAAATGCGGACACCGTTTTTGAGCACAAATGCATTATCGCGGTCACCAACCGTTATTATCGTTAGAGCATCTGCCCGTCTATTGGGAATATATGTACCGGCGGCTACCCAAATATCATCGCCCGCAACAGATGCATTAATCACAGCCTGTAAATCATTACTGGCTGTTGCCCAACTGGTATAAGGGGCTGAGCCCGCGCTGCCGGGTTTTACATACCGGACCACAGCCTGAACTTGAGCAGCGGAGCAGACATAAAAAATGATCAGCAAAAATAATCTTACATAAATGCGGGTATCATGACAAAGCAGTCTTTGTACCTGGATGAGTAGCTTTGGCATATAAAAAGTTTATACCGAAACTATCCAGATATTAAAGGGATGGGCATACCCCGTTGGGTGAAATTGCGAGGAAAATAATTTGATCAAAAAGGGCAGATATACTTACAGCTTAGATATGGCTTTCATCTGGCCACCTTTAATAATAGCTTCAGCCCGGCTGCTGACGTGCAGTTTTTTGTAAATATGCTTAACATGGGTGCGTACCGTATCGTAGCTGATGCTGGCTTTATCTGCAATCATTTTAAAATCAAGGCCTTCCGTCATTAACTGGAGGATTTCCTTTTCCCGCTCACTTAACTCAATATCGGATTGCCCCGGTACGGGGGCCATGAACCGGTTGGCATTAAAAAAAGAAACAACTTTTTTAGCAACGCCCACATTCATGGCTGCACCACCATTATACACTTCCCTTATGGCATCGAGGTACTTCCCTGGAGGGTCATTTTTCAGGATATATCCGGATGCCCCGGAGCATAATGCATGAAATATTTTTTCACTGTCGTTAAATACCGTTTGAATCACAATTTTAATATCCGGAAAATGAGCGCTGAGTTGCCTGGTTACTTCAATGCCATCGGGCCCAGGCATTTCTATATCCATCAATACCACATCAGGTGACGACTTCCTGATTTTCTCCACACAGCTTGTCCCATCGCTAAAGGCACCTGTGCAATTGAAGCCGGGAGTGCCATTCAAAATGGCTTCAAGCGCTTCCCTAACCAACTTATTATCTTCAAATATAGCAACGCGTATTTCCATGCTGTTATAAAATTGAGGTGTTTAATTTAATTTCTCTATACCTCTTTGAGGTAAATATAAATGAACGGTTGTACCCTGGCCCGGAGAACCGGTTATCAACAGTTCAGCATTGATTTCCTTAGCCCTGTTCATCATATTCCTTAACCCGTTTCCTGGTTTTACTTCATCAGGCTTGTAACCCTGTCCGTTGTCAGAAAAATGTATAGTAATGCCATCTGCACCCTCAGTAATGGTGAAGTCAAACTGGCTTGCATTGCTGTATTTAACGGCATTGTTGATGGCTTCTTTAAACAAAAGGTAGATATTTCTCCTTATTTCAGCGGGTAATACCGATTTACTGTAATGCCCGTTGATATTGGACCTGACACGGATATTTTTTACGGCGGCCATTTGTACGGCATAATCTTCCAGCCGTTGCAATAATTGCTGAAGGTTGTCATTGCCAGGGTTTATGAGCCAAACAATATCATTGAGTTTGTTTACCATCTCACCTGCATTATGCTGTATGACATTAAGGGAATTTTTAATTTCAGGGCTTTCATTCCCCTTCATTTGTTCCTTAGCCAGATGGCTGTACATGGATATTCCGCTTAGAGTGGCCCCTACTTCATCATGCAATTCAGCGCTGATCCTTAGCCTTTCATCCAGTACATTCTTTTTACTTTTATATTCCAATTCCGATATCATTTGTTGAGCAGCCGTTTTTTCACTTTCGCGCTGACGTATAGCTGAAATACGTTTGTTAATTATATAATAAATAATACCGCCTATCAATAATGAAAGCATTGTCATAAACCACCACGTTAACCAAAAGGGCTTCCTGATTGTAAATGCAAATTCAGCAGCCGGCCCCCATTGCTGATGCCTGTCGATAGCCCTCACCATGAAGGTATATTTGCCCGGAGGCACATAAGGGTATCTTGCTGCAGGTTCCTGGGAAGGATCACTCCAATCCTGATCAAGGCCGGCCAGTTTATAGCTAAAGTAAACCTGGTCATTTGTATAATCCCCACTCAGCGAAAATTGAAATGTAATGTTGTTTTGATCATACGGCAGAACGGCTGATTCGGGTAAATTGTAAAATGGTTTACTTTCTGAAGTGCTCTTAGTCTTTTTATTGGTACTGTCAGCTAAATTAAGTTTACCATCATTATTATTTAAAATCCAGTTTTTTAAGACTGCTGAAGCATGTCCATACGAACTATCCAAATTTGAGATATTCAATACGCTGGTTTCATATGAATTAATTGAATGAATAAAAACCTTGTCTTCAATGATGTTACCTAAAATCATTAACGGAGTATACAAGCCATCCTTTTCTGTAATTCGCAAAATTCCTTTTCTGTTTTTTTCGTCATTTTTGACAGACTGAAAATAGTTTGCCGGGATTCGGCTAATGCCATTATTTGAATTAAACCAAATATTTTTATTTTTGTCAAATCCCTTCAACAAGTAGGATTTACCGGAAGTTGCACCCTGTTCATCAGTTATCAGCATCATTTCATTGCCAAGCAAATACCCGATTCCAGTATTCGAACTCATCCACACTCCTCCATGTACATCTTCCACGATATTTGAAATCATTCTTCCCGGCAGGCCTTCATACTCAGTATAATGGGTAAATACGGAATCTTTGAATTTTGTGAGCCCGTCAAATGATGCAATCCAAGCACTGCCATCCTTACTTTCCAATATCCTGAATACATTATCGCTAAGTAACCCATTATTCTTTGTTAGCCATTCCATATTATCGCCATTCAAATAAAGTACACCCCTTGTTGTTCCTATCATTAAACGACCTTTTCGATCCGCTGTTACAGAACGAACAAAGTCATTTACCTGGCTGGAACGTGAACGGTAAAACTTAATGTTATTTCCAGTAAAGCATGCTAACCCTGATTGTAATGGCGCGCCGAACTTTCGAATATAAAACCATAATTGCCCATCCTTATCAACAAACATTGGATTAATATAGCCAGTGTCAATAGAATCTGCATCTGCCAGTTTATACAATAAATTTCCCGTTGCTTTGTAAAGACCTTTGTCTTTATCACCAATAATTAATGATCCATCATTTTCAACTATAAGCCCATTTATATTTCTTTGGGCATATCCCGGGAAATTTACCAAACGGGTTACGTTATTTTCATGATAACAGGTTACACCTTTAAATGAAACAAACCAGCAAACGCCGTTTTTATCTATAGCGATATTGTTTATTTTATTATCCGCGATTCCCTCCTGGACACCAAAAACCGTAAATGTATTTCCATCAAACCGCGTGACCCCGCTTTCGTATGTGCTAATCCAGATATTTCCATTCCGGTCCTCTTCAATATCAGAAACCAGGTCTCCGCTCAGTCCGTTGTTCTTTGTAAAACGCACCAGGCTCTTCCCATTATATACAGCCACTCCGCTATCTGTACCAATCCAGATATTCCCTTTTCGGTCTTCTGTAAAACAACTCACCACATCATGGTTCAACCCGTCAGCCTTGGTAAGATGTATAAATTTACTTTCATCAAATATTGATATCCCATTCCTGCTGCCGATCCAAACCCGGTTTTTCGAATCTGACATCAGCCCCCTTACCCCATTCGACCGCATCCCTTCCTTCTTAGTAAAATGAGTAAAGTACTTCCCATCGAAACGGGTTATGCCATTAACAAGGTTTTTCATCCAGACATTGCCATGTTTATCTTCTGTAAAACCACTACTGCCACCAACTCCGACAGCATTCAGTTTCATGTTTTTATAATGGGTAAAACGATTTCCATCATAGCAACTTATTCCTTTTGCACCGGAGTATATCCATATATTACCCTTGCTGTCTTCAAATGAATAAAAAACAAGATCAGCCATAAGTCCGTTCTTTACCCCAAACGTCTGGCTGTATTGACCATCAAAGCAGATGAGTCCATCAAATGTTGAAAACCAAAGGTTGCCTTTACGATCTTCCATGACATGGAACACATTTGAAGAAGAAAATCCATGGAACGCATTCAACTCTTTCATGTTATAGCGCGATCCAGGCCTTACGGACATGGGCAACAATTTTTTCATTGCAGGCTTCCGGCATGGCACCACCTCGCCAATTGCAGGAACCCGTACACCGGTGATAACCGAATCCTTATGAGATCCAGTCCTTTTGGCAGACGATGAATCCAAATTGAATAAAACCTGTATTAGTTTATCCTCATCAATACTGATGGTATCAGGTTTGCCCTTTATCGTTGTGCTGTTTGATTCAAGTGTATCAATAAGCAACCATTGAGCTGGTACCGAAACTGGCGCTGATAAGAAACCCGTATCTTTTACACTCATATCTGCAGGAACGGGAACGCCTGTTTTGGCCGGTTGCCCTTTGCTGTCCTTATATGGCAGGATACTGTCACCGGTTAGCACATTTGCCAGGTAGGGCTGTTTAGCCGGAAACCGAATAATTTGGGGTTGGGCATATAGCATCGGAGGCAGGTCTGGGTTTACATTCTCCGATTGCATACAAGCATTAAGCATGCATGTAACTAATATAATCAGAAACTGAACTTTCATGCCGATGAATTAATCAAATGGATACAAAAGATAAAGTAATTATTTCGCAATGAGAGATACCCCAATGGGGTATGGTTAAATGATTCCAGTACCAATTCGGGTCCAGGGGTACATGCACCGGTATTTGATGAGTAAAAGGTAAACCGGAATTTTTTCATATTGGCGAAAACGAATTACCTGCCTGGGAAGAAGACCGTGTTGCATATAAACTGATCGCCGGTGAAGCATGCAACCGAAGGTCCGGTGTGCCGGTATACAGCAGATTGCATATGCTGGAAATAAAGAGTAAAACCCGCCAAAAAATATCCATAGGCGGGCATTTGTATGGTGAATCGGGGCTGTACCTACTGGAAGGGGGCATTGAAAGTGAAGGGCATGAGTATGGAGCAAAGCAAATGCTTGTTACTAAAGACAGCCATTTATGCGAGTTTATCATACAGCTAAACAGCAGCTTGTACATATTTGGCGGAGAACCATTCCCGGAGGAAAGATTTATAGACTGGAACTTTGTGTCAACCGATAAGGGGCTAATCGACAAAGCAAAGCAAGATTGGAAGGCACAGGAATTTGATAAGATTATGGGTGATGAAACTGAGTTTATACCATATCCAACATTTCCAAAAAGGTAATCGGAAATGTATATCTGACATATATCAATTAAGGTTTCACCGGATGAATCACACTAATGATTTGTCTCTATTGTTTTTGTCTCAAGCTCCGGCTCATGATATGTATTTAGGTATGCGCTTAGCACCCAGGGTATTTTCGTAAGTTCATGATAGGCTTCGAAAAATCGTTCATCAATCATTTTACTTTTGTAAGTAAGCCAGTACCGGTTGTTTCCCATATCTGCCTGCATATCTGTAAACCCGATTTTAAAAGCAGCCTGCTTCAGGAGTTCCGGGTCCCTTCCTTTCAGCTCCACATAAACCCCGTTGTTACAGTATGTCAAAGCCTCCTTGTCAGTGATCGTAAAAAGCTGGCAGACAAATGATATATTCCTATCCTCCGCCAATTGAGTAAGCAATGTATTCTTTTCATCCCCCTTCATCCATTCCAGTGAAATGCCTTTCATGTTTTTTGAAACATTTACGATTACAATTTTTGGATATTGTTTCTGTATTGAATTAATGATGGAATCCGTTATCTGGTAAGTTGTTTTGAATCTGTCTTTTACCTTAGAGTAATCCAGGATGATGGAATAGTTGTCACTGATGGGTTTAAACGGTGTTTCATAATACCCAATTTTGATTGTGCGTTCACCGGGTTTGAGAAGATAAAACTGCACCTGGCAATTTTCAGGGATATCTTTGTAGGGCAGTTTGAATCCGTATGCCAGTGAATCATTAAAAGCAACGATGCTGTCAGTTGCTTCCGTTACATACACAGTGCGGGTTCCATGCTCCTTTTCTGTCCAGAGCCCATTTTCAAACACTTTGATTTTGAAATCAGCGTTTCCGAAATTCAATGTTTGATTTAGGGCCGACATGGTGATTTCTTTGGAAAATACGTGCTCATGCATTCTCCAATCGCCTTTTTCAAAAAACTGCCATTTGCCTGCTTTTAATGAGGTATCTCCATCCTTTGCGAATCCCATGGCCCTGATGTTTCCATCCGGATATGTGAGAATGACTTTGGAATACCTTGAATCCTTCCTTGGAATAATCATATAATCCACTGATGCATCATTTCTATATACAACCTTGCTGTTATTGCTTATTTTGGGTATATCTATACTGAAGGCAAGAACTGTTTTGTCTTCAAGTGTCAGATAGCAGGAATAACTGTTTATCCCAAAATCTATGCTGCTGTTATTGATCGTTCCCTCAAACGATAATTTAGTGTATTGCCCTGGCAGCAGTGTTTTCGAAATACTGAAAAATTCCCGGGTCTGGCTATTGATGCTGATTATTTTAATGGCATCCTCACAATTATTGTATAAAAGAAAACTGTCTTTTACAATTGTTTTTGCATTTGTGCCGATGGCTGTTATTATTGGAAGCCGGTGATATTTTTCGTTGAATGTGATGCAGGCTGCCGGCATATATTTTTGCTTTGGCTTGAATGCGGGAAATAACTCCTCTCTTTTATCGATCAGTCTCCACTTTTTATTCTCCAATTGATAGGTGTTGATGAGTTTTGATGTATCGGTCATTTTGTATTCCAGTCTTCTCATTGTTTTTAGCGGACTATAATAATAAACATCCGTTTCTTTACTCAAGAGACTGTCGAGGTAGTATTTTTTATCTTCCGGGTCAAACAAATAGAAATTTTTTTTCTTTCGTTCCACACTGAACACTGTATCCCGCCAGGCATCTATGGCCACGGCAAAGTCTTTGGCTACTTTGATTTGTCTGTGATAATAATCTCCGGTCTCCAGCAAGAGATATTTAGTTTCGGAGAATCCGATCACATTACTTCGGATATCTATTTGCTGCTCCAATTTTCCAGTGGTTGCAGCGTAAATATTTACAGACTTCACTGTAAATTCTTCCCTGTTATACGCAAAGGGATTTGTATGTTTTTCGAATTCAGGTCTCAGTATATATTTTAGGTTCTGGTTGCTGTTTTCCTCCGCCACATCCGGCTGTTCATGTTCATCCAGGGTGATGTTGATGATCTTGAATTCCTTACCCTCAATTGTTTCCACAGGTTTTACAGGCCTGAACTTTTCCAATATTCCATTATTACACAGCCAGATTGATTTATTCAATGGGAGATTAACATATTGTTCCGGAAAGGTATTGCCGTTAAGTTCATTTTCCCCGGCTTCAATCTTCAATTTATATAATGGATATTTCAGCGGGTCTTTTAGTGCAGCTCTTTCCATCCGGAAAACAACCACATAACAATCTCCTATGTTGTAGAATTTTCTACGGACAAGGGGTACAGTTCCGTCATTTTTGGAAATGGATTTGTTATCCCAGAAAAACAGGGTATCATTTCTGCGATTCCAATTGTTTTTTTCCTGAAAGAGCACCTCGGCCGTGCAGGCCTTCCCGTTTTCCTCTGTCAGGTACATCTTCAGATTTGGAATCTTCTCATTACTGTTTTTTCCATGAACATTTACAGCAAATAGGTAATAATGGTCATAGCCGCATTGTTGGGAAAAAGAAAAAAGCGGAGCGATATATAAGACTATAAGAAAATAAATTCTTACCATTTAGTTTGAGTTGACTGAAGTAATCTGTGTAGTACGATAATATCCCCTTTTTCCTTCGTGAACAAGGTAATCCTGCATATTACCAGTAAGATGAAGAATGGATTGAAAATCCATAGACTCATTCATAAAAATATCATAAAAACCAGGTAACATCCAGTTTAATTATTTGGAATCGCCGTTTCAAGCTATTTTAAAAAAGAAAGGGATGTAAGGTTAAAAATAAAAACGAGCCACTTTACAAGCGGCTCGTCAACCTGGGCTCCCCCTGCTGGACTTGAACCAGCGACCCTCTGATTAACAGTCAGATGCTCTAACCAACTGAGCTAAGGAGGAATATGTCTTTTT
>DPSB01000409.1 GCA_003537495.1 Cytophagales bacterium
CCATTAAGATTAATAAAGTAAACGATGCGCCTGTATTAACTAATATTGAAACCACATCAATATTATACAGCTTGGGCGATCCAGCCGTACAAATCACAAACGCAATTGTAATTAACGATGTGGATGATAATTTTTTATTCTCCGCGCGTGTAAACATTTCTGAGAACTTTACCCGAGGCGATGTACTTGCTGTTGAAACAGGAATTAGCCAACTCATTACCGTTGCCTATAATGCAGAAACCGGTGTATTGGATCTATCCGGTAAGGATACCCGTGCCAACTACCAGACGGCACTAACAAAAGTTTCCTTTAGAAGTCCGGTATCAGGCGAGGCCGAAATTTCAGATAAGCGAATTGTCTTCACGGTAAAAGATAGTGTGGATGTGAGTAATGCGATGAGTCGTATTGTAAGTATAACAGAAATTTTTCCTGAAGTCAGTATTGTTGATGCCTTTACACCAAATGATGATGGGGTAAATGATGTATGGGATTTTTTAAATCTGGATTTCTATTCGCAGGTAGAACTTGCAATTTTTGATCGGAACGGTACCCGTGTCTTTGAATGTAAAACCAATGATTGTACCTGGGATGGAAAGATGAATGGTAAGGAACTTCCACCTGGGCCCTATTTCTATACCCTGTATCTAAATGGGGGCAAGCGTAAATATCAAGGCATTGTAACGATACTGCGATGAAGAGAATGAAACGAATTTATTGCACGATAGCAATTATACTTGCCGGTTATTGGGCTTTTGCTCAGGAGAATGATTTTACTCAATATTATCTCAATTTACCGGCTATCAATTCTGGCTTTACCGGAATGAACGAATACATGGATTTGAGAAGTGGCATTCGCGAAGGTTGGAACAATTTTGGGATTAAGAACAACAATGGTTATTTCAGTGCTTATACGGCTCTGGGCAGTGCAAATCGTTCGGGTCGCAAGAACAACTCGTTGCGGATTTCAAATCCGGGATTGTTTGATGAAATTCAAACTGATAAAAAATTCAGAAGGAGAATGGGGTTGGGTGGTATGGTTTCGCAGCGAACAGTAGGACCATATAAATCAGTTACAGAATCTATAAACTTTGCTTACCATTTACCTGTATCAAGCAAACTAAGCGTATCGCTTGGTACAAAAGTTGGTCACATGAATCAACGAATTGACTTTACTGGGTTAACCGTGCGCGATGATGTAAACGATGTATTTTACAATAGCTTGATTGCAGCCAATCAGGGAACACAAAATACGGTAACTATTGATTTTGGTGCTTTGCTTTATTCTAACCGTTTTTACTTTGGTGTTTCTACCAATAACCTGGTAGCTGAAAGATTGAACGGTGAGTTTTTATTCGACTTGAATGATGGTATGCGTTACAGAATTCAGACTGGTGCCTTTTTTCCGATTAGTTCTGAATTGTCATTATCGCCTGCGGTAACAGCCATTTATGCTGATGGTTATGATTTGCAATGGTCGGCCACTATGCGTATGCGTTACAAAGACCTTCTGTTTGTAGGTGCTGGCCTGGAACCTGATTCTAAAATGTCCTTGTTGTTAGGCTTATCTACTACGTATTTATCTATCGGTTATTCTTATGATGTTTATACGTCCTCGCTTAATAATTTTAATGCCAACACGCATGAGATTGTACTGGGCCTTACGTTGTTTAATAAGTATAAATTAAAACCTAGTTTTTGGTAACATGCGCAAGATCATCTTGGGAATAGTATTAGGTTGTAGCGGATTGGCGCAAGCACAGGAATTGGTTTTTAATACTCCGATTCAGTTAAGCAGCGTAATCAATTCAAGTGATGAAGAATTAGCGCCTTTGCTTTCGCCTGATGGAAACACGCTTTACTTTATTCGGGCATTTCATGATGCCAATACAGGGGGTAAGTTTGCGGGTACTGATATTTGGATGAGTAAGAAGGATGAGCAAGGCCAATGGATGCAAGCTTCGCGGATGGATAACGTTTGGAACAACAAACGCTCTAACGCTGTGGTGGGCATCAATGCCGAGCAGAACGTGGTGTATTTATTAAATGGTTACAACAACAAAAGTGGTGTTGCCTTTTCAAAACTTATAAACGGGCAGTGGGGTCAACCTGAGTTCATTTCTATCCCAGGGATAAACCGTGATGATTTTGTTGGCTTCTATGTAAACCCGCAGTTTGATGTGATCCTGGTTTCGATGAAGGGTAAAGATACACTTGGCGAAGAAGATTTGTACATCAGCTTGAAAGATTCGGCTGGCAATTGGACCGAGCCCCGAAATCTTGGGCCTACAATCAACACGAAAGGATTTGAGATTTCTCCGTTTCTTTCAATAGATAAGTCAAAGCTTTTCTTTACAAGTAACGGCCATGGTGGTTTTGGCGATGGTGATGTATTGGTGAGTGAGCGATTATATGGCACATGGGATATTTGGTCGGTACCAAAAAATCTGGGTAATACGATTAATACAAAAGGGTTTGATTCTTATTTCTCCATTTATGGAGATACAATAGCTTACTATGCACGAGGTAATGAGGAGAAAAGCAATATTTTTAAAGTGGACGTGTCTTACTCTATTAACGTATTACCGGCTGGATCACAATTTCTTACCGTAGAGGAGCTTAACGAGATTTATCCGAAGCGCTTATCCATGCGTTTGGATTTCAGTAAAGGTAACTCAACACTTTCAAGTGATCAGAACGAGATTATTTGGTTTATAACGAATCGGATCCTTGCTAAAAAGGACATTAAAATTCTTTTATGGGTTAGGGAAGAAGAAGATAATATAGTTACCATAGCACGAACTGCAGAAATTATCCGAAGTATGCGTTTGGTTGGGTTGGATGATACAAAAGTATCTATCTCTTCACATCGCATTAAACCTGAACTAAGTAAACAAGGTGGGGTAATTGAGATTCTACTTTTTAAGTAGATTGAAAAGGCTTGTAATTTTTGTGATTGGCTAGTTCAAGCATTTCCCAATCACCGCGTGAGTCTCCATAAGCAATAATTGCTTTGAATTCGAGTAAGTTAAACTTCTCTTTAATTCTTCTTACTTTCTCAAGTCCGTAACAATTATTACCAGAATAGTTACCGGTAATTTTATTTTCCTTCGCTTCTAACCTCGTTGCTATACAAATTAAGCCCATACTATCGCACCAGGGTTTAACCCAATTTTCGGGTGATGCTGATACGACCACCACGGTTTCTTGATTGGATAAATGTTGCTTAATACGTTTCAAGGCTCCTGCCCGAATGATTTTTGGAATATGTTGAGTGGCGAAGTTGTTACATTTGGCATTAAATACAATTAAAGGTTGCTTTCCAAAAAAGTAACGCAGTAAAATTTGCTTAGCCAAATGGTTAGGTATAGCCCTAACAGCAAAAAGTGCCAGTATGGGCGATAGAATGATAAAACCCAAACAGACTTTTGCCCAACCATGGTAGAAGAACAGAAAATCTTTTAACGAATCTCTATTGGTAATAGTGCCGTCAAAATCGAAAAGGACTAGATGGTTCACCTTAGTTATAGATGATAAGATAGAATGAAATTATCCAGAGAATTATGGTGGTGAGTATAAATTTGTCTTTCACCAAAATGCTGGTTGGCGATCCGCTATTCATTTCAACTATTGTTATTTGCAGGTATCGCATAATTCCGGCAATAACAAATGGGGTAGTGGCAAAGAGATAGGGACTATTAAACCGATCAACCACCTCAGGCGAAACGGTATACATGATATACGATACGACAATAACGGCTGCGAAGATGGTAAGGCATGCGTTAACAAATTCCAGATTATAACTGGATGAAGTTTTTCGAATAACAGCCTGCGATTTTACCTGAAGCACTATATCGTCACGCCTTTTTGCTAACACCAGAAAGAGTGAAAGCAAAAGTATCATAATGGCAAGCCAATGCGACACCTCAACGCCAGCTAAAATTCCACCACTATAGATACGTATCAAAAAACCGAGCGAAACAATAAACAAGTCTACGATGGAGATATTTTTAAGTCCGAGCGAGTAAGCAACATTTAAGACCAGGTAGACACAAATCAGGTAAAAAAATATTGGATTGAGCCAGTATGAGAGTGATAAACCAACCAGTATAAAAGTAAAAAGCAGTAGGATTGCTTTTGATTTACTCACAGTTCCTGAAGCCAACGGTCTATCTCTTTTTAAAGGATGGATGCGATCAACTTCAATGTCTTTAAGATCATTTATAATGTAAACGGCTGAAGCAATCAGGCAGAATGAGACTACACCAAGCCCCAAAAGCTCAAGGCGTTCAATTTGAAAGAGACTTCCTGCAAAGAAAACCGGGATCAGTAAAAAAAGATTCTTAATCCAATGTTTAGGCCGTATCAATTTTATAATAGGCCGCATAATGGATTACCAGATATTTTCTAAGTCTCCTTTGGTGTATAGATGATTACGATCTGTAAATAAACTTTTCAGCTCGCGACCTTTTAGTTTCAGCGGATCTTTTGTGAATAATCGAGATATAATGGCAATGGGTAAAAGAAATAAGAAAAAGATAGCACCCAACAGTATTTTCGAGTTGATCCATCCAAGTATGTGCGCAAGTTTCAACCAAACCCACTCAATTCCTTTTGCGGCAATAGGAATAAACACTGATATTAAACCAATACCCACAGCAACCTTTGCAAGAATAGTTGAGGCGTTAGTATATTCTTTTACGAATAAAACCCAGGCTATTACCAGAAATCCGGTAACGATTACCAGGATACTTTTATATCTATCTTGATTTTGCACAGTATAAGTTTAGAAAAGAGTATAAATGAACGGAGCAACTGCTGAGCCGCCACCTATTACC
Source organism: Cytophagales bacterium (assembly GCA_003537495.1). Taxonomy (GTDB): domain Bacteria; phylum Bacteroidota; class Bacteroidia; order Cytophagales; family Cyclobacteriaceae; genus ELB16-189. Next base: position 4,836 of record DPSB01000409.1, read on the forward strand.
AACAAGATACCAATGAATATCAGCAGCAAAATTACAGGGGTTAACCACCACTTTTTGCGGGCTGACATAAACTTCAGGATGTCCTTAAGAAATTCCATGCTATCTATAGTTTCGAGGCTACAAAGATACTTTAATCCAAGGTAAATTCTTCTTTCCAATTGTCTTTTTCTTGCCAGTCTGGCTGCGTTTTTTTATCAAAAACGTAATTGCCAACAACCAAAAAATCCATCTCGGTACGCATAAAGCATCGGTAGGCATCTTCCGGTGTACAGATGATAGGTTCACCCCTCACATTGAAACTCGTGTTTACCAATACGCCATAGCCGGTTAATTTCTTAAACGATTCAATAAGTTGATAATACCTTGGATTTGTTTCTTTGTGTACGGTTTGAATCCGTGCAGAGAAATCGATATGCGTTATAGCGGGCATGTCCGATCGTAAGTGATAAAGCTTATCCTTTAACGACATGGTATTATAACCTTCTGGTAATGGCTTTCTCCTGCTTTTTACCACAGGCTGAACCAATAGCATGTAAGGAGAAGTAGTATTGTGTTCAAAATAGGAAGAGCAGTCCTCAGCTAAGACCGATGGCGCAAATGGTCTAAATGATTCGCGGTACTTAATTTTTACGTTGAGTTTTCGTTGCATCTCAGAACTTCTCGGATCGCCCAAAATAGTACGGCCACCCAATGCGCGCGGGCCAAATTCCATTCGGCCTTGCATCCAACCCACTACATTATCTTCCGAAATCTTTTTTGCAACGTACTCTGTAAGTTGATTGTAATCGGTAAAATGCTGCGCTTTGCCCTGATATTTCCGAATTACTTTTTCTACATCAAAGTCTGAATATTCAGGCCCCAGGTAAGAACCCTTCATGGAATCCATAGCTGAAGATACTTTTCTATCCTGACCAAAATGAATATGATAAGCAGCCTGAGCAGCCCCTAACGCACCACCGGCATCACCGGCAGCAGGCTGAATGAACATACTGTCAAATATTTGAGCATTCAACAATTTTCCATTTGCTACACAATTTAAGGCTACACCACCGGCCAGGCATAAATGCTTTGAACCGGTAAGACGCTGCGCTTCTTTACCCATCAAAATGACAGACTCCTCCGTAATTTTTTGAATTGCCAGTCCAAGGTTACAATGGTGTGCTTGCAGTTCGTCTTCAGGCTTGCGGGTTTTAAAGCCAAAGAGCTTCTCCCATTTATCCTCATGCACCATGCGTAGGCCAGTAGAGTAATTAAAGTATTCCTGATCTAACCAAACGGAACCATCTTC
>DPSB01000133.1:0-4516 GCA_003537495.1 Cytophagales bacterium
ATCCACAACTGCAAGGCGTACCAAAAAGCCCAATACGCATAAACCTAGTATTATACCATAGGTTCTTACCAATGTATTCCAATTTCTATACTTGAGTGGTGCTAAATTCATGTTCAGATTTGTCTCGCCTTTTTCGTCTTTTAGTTTGATCTATCTGCAGCAGGTACCAGTTGGTTAAAGCAATTTGAAAGTTGCTTGCATAGGAACCGGCTAAAGGAGTATTAGATTTCTGATTTGATTGAGTTGTCATAAAGTTTCATTTTTACAATGACACCTTTTCGGTCACTTTCCCCTACCCTGTTGATTTTCAAATTATACGACCATCACTCATCTCCACAACCCGATCTGTTCTGCGAGCAAATTCTTCATCGTGTGTTACTGCAATTATTGTTTGTTTGTGAACGGTGGTGAGTTCTCTGAAAATATCAAACACAATTCCCGAGTTATGCGAATCCAGATTTCCGGTTGGTTCATCGCCCATTAAAATATCGGGATTATTGATCAGTGCACGGGCAATGGCCACCCGCTGTTGCTGCCCACCCGAAAGTTTATTGGTTTTCTTGCGGGCATGTTCGGCCATTCCTAATAACCCTAACTTTTCCATCGCCCTGTGTTCAATTTCTGAAGTGGTTAATTCACCTAATTTTAATGCGGGTATCATTACGTTCTGCAACACGGTAAACTCGGGCAACAAATAATGAAACTGAAATACAAACCCGATGTGCCGGTTCCGGAATTTAGCCAACGCATTTTGCGATTTTCCGGTTAACGATTCATTTGCAATCTGCAGTTCGCCTTCGTAGTCGGTATCCATAGTAGAAAGTACATACATCAACGTAGATTTTCCACAACCCGATTTTCCAACCAGCGAAAGGAACTGACCGCGCTCTACTTTCAACTCAATATTCTTTAACACCTGAAACTTTTCAGGATCATAAAAATACTTGGTAATATTTTTTGCGTGTAGAACCGGGTTCATTGGCCACGTAAAATTTCAATTGGATCAACCTTAGCTGCTTTACGCGATGGCATGTAACCTGCAATAGCGGTTGTTGTAACACCAAACACAATACCGGTTATGTAGTACTTCAGTTTAAAGTTTACCGGAAAATGATCGAGGCTAATCACATCGCCACCATCAAAAGGAGCCTGGGCTATAAGCGATGAAAGGGTAAAGCCTACCAGCAAACCTAATAGTCCACCCAGCAACCCAATAACTAAAGACTGAATCATAAAAATGCTGCGCACATCCATACCAGCAAAACCCATTGCTTTTAAAATGGCAATGTCTTTCATCTTGTTATAGATGGTCATGTTCAAGATGTTGTAAATTCCAAAACCGGCCACTACCAATAAAGTAAAACTTACTGCATACGTAATTATATTGCGAATAGTAACACCCGTTAAAAATGTTGCATTAGCTGTTTCCCAATCTTCAGCTTTATAAACAAACTTGGTTTGAAGTTCTTTGGCTACAACTTTTGAGGTGTGACGATCTTTTAGTTTTATGTTTATGTCGGTGATATACGATTTATCCTGTTGCAGGATAGTTTGCACCATACTCATGTTGGCATAGCTGCGCACATTATCTACCGCACCAATGCCTATCTGGAAAATGCCAACTACTTTAAGTGTACGCGTAAATCCTTGCGGAGTAGTTATCACCACGCGGTCGCCCTTTTTTATATTGAGTTTGCGGGCAAGTCCGCTGCCCATAATTATACCTTCGTGAAAGGCGAGCAGATCTTCCAACCGCCCGTCTTTCATTTTTGCTTTTAAGTCAAATAACTTGTCCTCCTCCAGAATTTCCACACCTTGAATTTGTCCGTTTAACTGAGCCGGCCCATAATTATAAAATACCTGCGAGGTTATCATGGGTGCTACACCGTAAATGCGTGCATCCTGCCGGAGCACTTCCACCATTCGTGCTGCTCCACGAAGTTTAGCCGTTTCGTTTTTTGGTTTTTGATGATGTACTACGTTTATACCTTGTGGATTAACGGTTTCAAGAATACTGGATCGTTTTTCCGTAATATCATGATAGATGTGAATATCGGGCGAAGATGTCATGGTGATCTCTTCAGTAAAATCGTTGAGGCCCGTCATTAAACCAATCAACGCAATAAACATTCCTATACCAAACGTAACACCCAGCATGGCAATTATAGTTTGCTTCGGCTTGCTGAAGAGGTGCACCCTGGCAATGCTTAATGAAAGTTTGAACGATGTGAAGCGCGCGCCCATCAATTAGTTACTCAAAATAGTTTGAGCTGTAATACCTGATACTATCTCCACTTCATCGAGCGTTTCAATGCCGCGAACAATTTTTACTTTGCGCTTCTCGCTTCCTTCCGCCACCCAAATGGAGTCGCCCGGTTGCACTAATTGTTTGGGTACAACCAGTGCAGTTTCCTTTTTCTGAACAACAATATTTACTTCTGCCGCCAACCCTGAAATCAAGCCAGTCACTTCATCTTGCAATGCTACATCTACACGCAACGATTGCTGTCGTGTATCTACAAGCGGATAAACTTTCGTTACAATACCCTTGAATATCTTATTGGAAAAGGCATCAATTTTTATCAAAGCCTGCTGTCCGGCCTTTACGCGTTGTACATCTAATTCATCCACGGAAAGTTTCAAATAAAAATTTTCGGGTTTACCCACCACAGCAACGGCTTCGCTTCTGCGCACCAATTCGCCTTGCTCTTTCATAATTTTCAATACCACACCATCAATATCGCTGCGCAAAGTATAGTTCCCCGATTCCTCCTCAGCAATCTGCACCTGGTTATTTGCATTTTTGATTGCGGTTTCCAGATCGGTTCTGGTTTTGGCAAGTCTGCTTTTAGCTGCTTCAAAATCGTTACGCGCATTTTTGTATTGCAACTCAGCCCGATCATACTCCAGGCGTGTTGTTGCATTTGCTTTTAACAGATTGGTGAATCGCAAAAAGTTAATGGAGTCGAGTTGCATTTTTGAGCGGGCACTTTGCGCGATGGCGGTAAGCTCGTTGATGACAGGCGTTTTATTATTTAACGCTTGCTGATAGGTTTCGCGAGCCTGCTCATATCGTGCCGATGAAAGCACACTCTTTATCTTAAGTATAGGAGTTCCCTTCTTAACCGCTTCACCTTCACGCACCAGAATCTCGCCCAATGTTCCATCGGCTTGCGAAAATACCTGATACTCCTGTTCCGATACTACAAACCCGGAAGCATACACCGCTTCCATCAGTGGCTTTACCTGTGGTGTTATTGGTTGGTTGTCCTTACTACAACTCCACATCAGCAAGGCAAGAAGTACTATGCGCGTAGCCATACATTCTATAATTATACCCGAAGGTACGCCTGGCTGCATAAATTTGTTTACACTTTCCACGTTAAGTGTAGTTCATCACTATCAAAGTGTAGGTAAACGCATGTCAATTGCATGCCGACTCTTATCTTCGCGGCCGTGAAATCCAAAACGCTTGCTTACCTGTGCCTGGCCGGTATCTGTATAATCTGGGGCACCACCTTTTTGGTAATGCGAGTAGGTGTAATGCAGTTTCCTCCGTTTTTGTTTGCAGCCTTGCGGCAGATTACTGCTGGCCTTTTGATGTGTTTGTTTTTTCTTGTTGTTAAAAGAGAAAAGTTACCGGCTCCCAAAGAACTTGGCATTCAGGCCTTCAGAGGTTTTTTAATGATTACGTGTGGTAATGGATTTGTTTCGTGGGCCGAGGTTACGGTGCCCAGTGGGCTGGCAGCTATTATTTGTTCTACCATGCCGGTAGTGGTAATTCTGATCAACATCAGCATTAATCGCAACGAGTTACCAAACTTTTTGATTGTACTGGGTTCGCTTGTCGGGTTGGGTGGTATCGTTTTAGTGTTTAGCGAATACCTGGCCGACTTTGCCAACCCACGCTACAGCCTGGGCATTGCTTTGATTTTTGTTGCAACCCTAACATGGGCTGTTGGTAGTTTACTTACGCAACGCACTATTAAAAACTCAAACCCATTCTTTAATACTGGTTTACAAATGTTGTTTGGTGGATTGTTTTGTATTCCGTTTAGCCTTGCTTTTGATAATCTGGAGACAATAACTTTTTCGCAAGAAGTTCTTTTTGCCTTGAGTTACCTGATTGTAGTGGGATCGATTGGCGCATTCAGTATGTATGCTTACACGCTCAGTCAGTTACCACTTACCATCGCCTCGTTATACTCGTATGTAAATCCACTGGTGGCGGTGGTGTTGGGGTGGCTGATATTATCCGAAAAGTTGAATGCTAAAATCGGAATTGCATTTCTGGTAACTGTAGCTGGTATTTACCTGGTTAATTATGGCTACTCCGCTCAGCGCAAGAAAGCACACAAAGTATCGGCAGAGCTATAAGGTTATTTCCAGCACTTGCGACTGGCGCACATAGGCAAACTTATCGGCCCAATACACTTTAAGCCACACATCTTCTTTGTCTTTAATCTCCACTTTGTGGCCTTCAGTAAGCAAGCCGACAACCGAAGCACCCGATGAA
>DPSB01000133.1:4821-7132 GCA_003537495.1 Cytophagales bacterium
CCCGAAGCCCCCGATGAAGGGCCTGCCATAACAAAAGTATTGTTACTGGCAATGATAGCTGTTTGTGGTGGTGCTGAGAAGTTTACAAACAAGCCCAGAAAAATCAATCCCAATATAGCCAGCACAACTACTGCCACCGGCCGCGTACCTTTTCGTGCTTGATAAACTGCAATAGCCATCAGCAACAAAATGATAGCGGCAATACCTGCGGCAGCAAATGGCCGATAACGTGTTACTAATTCGCGAGCCTGAACAATGGGCGTGTTCTCGTAACCGTACAATTTATTTTTAGCAGCCAGTTCTTCCATTTTAACTAGTGTTTGATCATCGCCACTGGCCAGGTAATATAAGTTGAGATAATAGAGCGCGAGACCGGGCTTATTTAAACCTTCCTGAATAAAAGCCATCTTTAAAAACATGGCCGGTGAATACTGACCGCGATTATGCACACGCTGATAAACTTCGAACGATTGTGTGAATTGCTTTTTGATGAACAGAGAATCAGCCTTTTGTAAAAGTTCTGCGGGTGTTTGCGCATGCGTACCTATTGCACCAAATAAGAATGCTGCAACCCCAAGAATTTTTAAAATGCTGGTTTGTATATATTTCATATCCTGTTACCTTTGTGCCCTCAATTACGGAAACGGCCTAAAATTAGGCAAAATCGTAAGATCTCGTAGCTCAGTCGGTAGAGCAATACACTTTTAATGTATGGGTCCTGGGTTCGAGTCCCAGCGGGATCACTAAGAGCTAGAAATAGCTCTTTTTTTATGCCTCATTACCAGTAAGTTACACGTTTAGTGGCAACAGTGGCAAAATTCAGTGGCAATCTGGTGGCAAAATTGCTAGCTTAAAGTTGGAATAAACTTTAAGTAGCAATGTATATTTATACACAAGTACAATTCGTAAAGCGAAAAGATCATAGTGATGTGATCATATACTATTCTAAGAACGGAGAAAAATTTAGACGCTCAACAGGTGTGAGAGTTCTTCCAAAAAACATCACTTCAAAAGGTGCAATTTCTTTAAGCCATCCTAACCACGAAGAAGATTCAAAAAAAATAAAATCCCTTCAAGATCGTATTGAGGACATCGTGATTTCCTACAAGGATAAGTACGGAGAAAAACCCTCTGTTGAGTGGCTCGAAAAGCAGTTTGACAAACCGTTGATTGATGCACGAAAAGATTTGAATTATGCACTTTGCTATTGGAAAGAATTCATTGCAGAGAAGGAACAAACTACCCGCAACCCCGGAACGATTAAAAGATACAATAATCTTGAGGGTACACTAAACAAGTTCGTAGAGAAAAGAAACTATATTGTTTCATTCGATTTACTCGATCAGAAATTCTTTAATGACTTCTTATCTTATATGGTCAACGAACACGAGTACGTTCGTAACAATCATTTGACTAGACCAGAACACGGACTTAAACCAGAAGTAGGCCTCGCGAACGAGACCGCGATCAAGCGTCTAAAAGATTTCACAGAATACCTTAAGTATTGTTTAGTTGAGCACGATATAAACATCAACCTTGAGAAGATAAAAAAATTCATCAAGCTTGCGCGGCATAAGCAAGAGGTACGACCGTTGAGTAAAACACAGAAATGGGAGCTTACATTGACGACTGATGAAATTCAGTTCGTTGTTAATCTTGATCACCATGAGCCTGATTTCTGGGAATCGCTTTCAGAGAATCAAAAGCGTTATCTTGATATTCTTGTTTTCATGTGCCTTCAGGGAACCGCGCCCATTGACACTAAACACATAAAAAAGACGGACATCCGTAATGGGAAAATTGTCAAGGACAGGAGTAAATCAGGGAATGAGTTTAAAGTTGACCTTGATCCTATTGCGGAAGAAATTTTAGCGCGTAATAATTACAATCTTGATTTCACTGACCAAACCGTTAATGGTGAGCTAAAGCATATTTTCGTAACCATCTTTGAATTATACCGAAAGAGATTTGATAAAAAACATAGCGACCATTATGAAATCCTTTGCACCCAAAAGACAAAGAAAGGAGAAAGGGAAATTCTTAAGATTCAGCACCGAGGATTGTTTGTTGAACTTATGACCGGTAGAAGATCATTCCTTACTAACCTTGGCGAAAAAGCAGATGAACTTGGTATCAAAGAATTGATGAGTCAAGCCGGACATACTGTCATTGGCACCACTCTTGGCTATATTCATGAACGACAACAATCAAAGAAAAACAAAGGGGGATTATTTGGGATTCATAAGATAAAATAGTTTTACCAATGTCTAAAAAATTTACAAACCTTGTAGCAAGTATGATCTCTGACAAA
>DPSB01000573.1 GCA_003537495.1 Cytophagales bacterium
ATGCAACTTTTTGGATTGTGTGCAGTATCTATAGAGTATTCCCAAAACCCGATAACGCATGCTACGCAGTTACTTCAAAATCGCTTTTCGTAATCTCATCAAAAACAAAGGCTACACATTCATAAATATTGCCGGCTTGGCTACCGGTATGGGTGTGGCCTTATTAATCGGGTTGTGGATCTGGGACGAACTTACCTACAATAAAAATCATACGAACTACGATCGCATTGCGCAGGTATGGCAACATAATCTATACAATGGTGTAAAGCGTTCGCAGGTTTCAAACCCTTATGTAATGGCGGAAGAAATCCGCAACAATTATGGCAGCGACTTTAAATACGTAATACAATCCAGTTGGAATTTCGGGCGCATCCTTACGGTGGGCGAACGAAAATTTAATAAGAGCGGCATGTATTGGGAACCGCAGGTGCTTGATATGTTCTCCATTAAATTATTGCAGGGCGACCCCGAGCAAGCGTTGAAAGATCCTTACTCAATTGTATTATCCGAATCCGTAGCCAAAGCTTACTTCGATAATACCGATCCCATCGGGCAAACCGTGCGCATCAACAATAAAACCGATGTGAAGGTTACCGGTGTGTACGAAGACATGCCACATAATTCAAAGTTTCGCGACATGAGTTTTATAATGCCGTGGGACTTGTACATCATCGAAAATGAATGGATTAAAACCATGACTGACCCATGGGGAAGCAACTTTACGCAAACGTGGGCCATGCTTGCCGAGAATGCCGATATGGAACTTGTCTCAGCAAAAATTGTAGATGTAAAATTAAACAAGGTAGATGAAGGCGGACGCAACTATAAGCCCGAGGTGTTTTTGCATCCCATGAGCAAATGGCATTTGTATTCTGATTTTGAAGAAGGTGTTAACGTAGGCGGTCGCATTGAGTTTGTGTGGATGTTTGGGATTATTGGTGTGTTTGTGTTATTGCTGGCGTGTATCAACTTCATGAATCTAAGCACAGCCCGTTCTGAAAAGCGCGCCAAAGAAGTAGGTATTCGCAAATCGATTGGCTCGATGCGCGCGCAATTGATCAATCAATTTTTTTCGGAGTCGATTGTTGTAGCAGTTCTGGCATTTATCGTTTCGCTGGGTTTGGTTTACATCGCCTTGCCTGCCTTTAACGATGTGGCCGGTAAAAAACTTACGATATTATGGAGTAGCCCAACGTTTTGGTTGATTGGTCTTACCTTCAGTTTAATTACAGGAATTCTTGCAGGCAGTTATCCGGCTTTATATTTATCGTCCTTTCAACCCGTAAAAGTATTGAAGGGTACTTTTCGTGTGGGCCGGCTTGCTTCACTTCCGCGCAAAGTATTGGTGGTACTTCAATTTACGGTTTCGGTAATCCTGATTATCGGCACCATTGTAGTATTTCGTCAGATTGAGTTTGCCAAAGACCGGCCTATTGGCTACGAACGCAATGGATTAATCAATATCTATCTGCAAACACCCGACATACACGAACATTTCGAAGCGGTGCGCAACGAATTGAAAAGTCAGGGTGCAATTTTAGAAATGACCGAAGCAGGAAGCCCAACCACACAAGTATGGAACAGCAACGGTGGTTTTAACTGGACGGGTAAAGACCCGGCATTGGCAGTTGATTTTCCGAACAACGGTGTGAGTCATGAGTTTGGAAAAACCGTGGGGTGGAAATTTAAAGAAGGCCGCGATTTCTCGCGTGAGTTCGCGAGCGATTCGAATGCATTTGTAATAAACGAAGCAGCGGCCAAATTTCTGGCATTGGAAAATCCGATTGGCGAAACACTTACGTGGAACGATCAACCCTACAAAATCATTGGAATAATTGAAGACATGATTATTGAATCGCCCTATGAGCCGGTGCGGGCTTCGTTGTGGCACATCGATCGCAACGACAATGCAAACCTTGTTATTCTGAAACTAAATCCGGAAATGAGTTCGCACGATGCGCTGGATAAAATCAAAACAATTTTTACACGCTACAGCCCGGAGTCGCCCTTCAGTTATGAGTTTGTAGATATTGAATACGCACGCAAGTTCAGCGATGAAGAACGCGTGGGTAAACTGGCGAGTTTCTTTGCCATACTTGCCGTGTTTATCAGTTGCCTCGGCATTTTTGGTTTGGCGAGCTTTGTGGCAGAACAACGCACCAAAGAAATTGGGGTGCGCAAAGTAATGGGCGCCAGTGTGATAAACTTATGGGGCATGCTCTCAAAAGATTTTTTAATTCTTGTGATCATTTCGTTGGTGTTCGCCATGCCTTTTGCATGGTATGTTATGCATAACTGGCTACAGAAACATCAATATCGCAGCGACATTGCATGGTGGATTTTTGTAGTCGCTGGAGTAGGTTCGCTCGCTATTACATTACTCACAGTAAGTTATCAATCTATCAAAGCTGCTATGGCTAACCCGGTGAATAGTTTGCGGAGTGAATGAGGATGAAGTAAAATTTCGATTTCGCCTAAAGAAAAAACCTGTCCGTGTTGGGCAGGTTTTTTTTGTTGGAGTTAAGTGAGTAAGTGAATCTGAAATTGTATAGAAACGATAGCTGTTCGCGATTTGTAATCGTGAATCTGGATGGTTAGGATTTTAAATCCTCAATTATCTGTCGTTCGACATTAACAAATGTCGAACAGCTTGGATGAGATTAGAAAGAGTTGGTAATGGTAAAGATAAGCCCTGAAAGGATGCATTATGTAAATTGTAGGGTGAAGCCCTGCGTAGTAAAAGCCACACTTCGCAAAGCCCTGAAAGGGCAAAATCAAAAATGTAAAGCATCCCACCCTTTCAGGGCTCGTAGCAAATACTTGTTATAATGACGGGGCTGCACCCCGTCTTTTTGTAGTACGAGGCTGTCTCAAAAGTCGTTCTGTCATCGCGGACTTGTTCAGCGATCCCAGTTTTCGAGGTACTCAACGGGATTCCGGCACAAGGCCGGAATGACATTCCACATTTAGTTCGACTTTTGAGTCAGCCTCTCTTTCAAAACCTCCATCTATTTACTTAACCGGTAATCTCACTTTATTCAATTCTTAATAAGTTTCGGTTCTAATAACCAGACTTATGAATAAATCATTATTTCTCTCGGCCCTTGGTATTTGTGCGGCTTCGGTGGCCTTTGCACAAAAAGCCGAAAAGGTAGATACTACCCTTATTGCCAAAATCAAAAAAGAAGGTTTCGAACGCTCGCAGGTCATGGACATCATGAGCATGCTTACCGATGTAAACGGGCCGCGTCTTACCAACTCGCCCGGCTATGCAAAAGCAGCTGAGTATGTAAAAACAACCCTCACAGCCTGGGGACTTCAAAACGCACACCTCGATACGTGGGATGAAGAATTTGGTCGCGGCTGGTCTATCAAAAAATTCAGCTTACAAAATCTTAGCCCGGTCTATACTTCCGTAATTGCCTATCCCAAAGCATGGAGCCCCGGTATTAAAGGTACCGTACAAGCCGAAGTAGTTTATTTAGATGTAAACACCGAAGCCGATCTTGAAAAATACAAAGGCAAACTGAAAGGCAAGATCGTACTGTTCGACAAACCAGTTGATACTACACCTACATTTACACCCGATGGCACACGCTTTACTGATTCTGAACTTTTAGAAATGGCCAATGCGGGACCAGTAGCTGGTGGACAAGGTGGATTTCGGATGCCCGGTGGTGGTTCTAATCTTCCCTTTGCCAAATGGGATCTTTTACAAAAAGAAGGTGCACTTGCCGTGTTGGAACCCAGTCCGCTTACACGCCAGCAAGACGGAACCATTTTAGTTTCGGCTGCTACTATTCCGTATGCTGCCAATGTTCCGTTTGCACAGCGTGTAAGAGCACAGAGTGGCGCAGCACCAAAAATACTTCCACAGATTGTTGTATCGAGCGAACATTACAACCGCATGGTGCGCCAGATTCAAAAAGGCCAGGTGATAAAATCTGAACTTACCTACGAAGTAGAATTTACTCCGGCAGCTCCGGGTTTTAATGTTATTGCCGAAATTCCTGGTACCGATTTAAAAGATGAAGTAGTAATGATTGGTGCGCACTTAGACTCGTGGCATGCAGGCACCGGTGCAACGGATAATGCTTCGGGCTCGGCTGTGATGATGGAAGCGATGCGCATCATTAAATCGTTGGGTATTAGTCCACGCAGAACTATTCGTATTGGATTGTGGAGTGGTGAAGAACAAGGTTTGATTGGTTCACGCAATTATGTGAAGCGGGTGTTGGGCGAGCGTCTTGATAAAACCGCGCCTTACGATTCGATTAAGCTTACACCGGCTGGAGAAAAATTCTCAGTGTATTTTAATATGGACAACGGTACCGGAAAATATCGTGGTGTATATTTACAGAGCAATGAAAATGCACGTTCCGTTTTCCGCGCATGGTTTAAACCATTTGAAAAGTTAGGGGCTACTACCATTACCTATCAAAACACCGGTGGCACCGATCACCAATCGTTTGATGCAATTGGGTTACCAGGCTTTCAGTTTATACAAGACCCGATTGAATACCGCAC
>DPSB01000229.1 GCA_003537495.1 Cytophagales bacterium
CAGCACGGAAGGGTCTTCAGAAATTGTAATCACTACTGTATCTTCTGCCAATAATTTATTACTCTGGTTATAAACAGCAAACCGAAAAAAATCCTGGCCGTTTGTAAAATCTTTTACCGGCAAGTATTCTAAAACTCCATTACCAATGGTGGTGAGTTTTCCCTTTGCGGGTTCTGATAAAACACTAAGCTGAACAGCACTTGTGGTGTTAACCAAAGACTTTAAATCAATATAAGTTGCTGTGCTTGATAGTGTGAAATGTTCTGCTTTTTTTAGTTGAATCGTTTCGTCAATCGGTAAATTCTCCTCATCGCACCCAATCAAAAAAACCGTAATCAGCATCAGGGTAACTCCTGCCCAAACCGCTTTTCGATTAATTGTATTCATATTACTTCCGATATTAGTTATATTAAAAGTAAACTGGTTTTCTATTCTGCACCTTGCAACTGAGTATAATTATTTACAAAACCACTTATTTGCCCGAAAAAACCAATAACGGAAAAACTACCTTTTAAGTATCCCCCTCGTTTATACGAGAAATAATACGAACCATACGGTGGCCTTTGCACTGGAATTTCACCTGATACTTTCGGTTTGATTCGAATATTTTTACTCCATATATTGAGGTGTAACATTCGTTACAGAACTTTTTTAGACTATAAATTAGTTTTACAACCATGATACCCAAAGGAACCCGGCTTTACAGCATCTTACACCATAAATGCCCCCGTTGCCACGAGGGAAGTTTGTATTGCACCGGTGCTTATCAAAAAGGATTTACCCGCATGCATGAAAAATGTTCGGAGTGCGGATTGCAATATGCGCAAGAACCATCTTTCTATTCGGGAGCTATGTATGTAAGTTATGCGTTGCAGGTGGCGCTGTTCACCACCGTGTATGTGGCACTACGAGTCTTATTCAATCCGATTGCTGAGGTGTACATGGCTGCTATTATCGGTGCGGCATTTGTACTTTTTCCGGTAACGTTTCGATTATCGCGGGCTATTTACCTTAACTTCTTTTACAGTTACGATGTTGACGCTAAAAAAGCAGAGCCTTAACGGGATGATTTTTCAGCACGGCTTACTTTAGATTTAAGGCCTTCCAACTTTTGGCCATAGTGCAGGCTTGCATTTACTTCGTAGCCAAAAAGTAAAACCATAGTGATGAGTTGAATCCACACCATTAAGGCGATAAGTGCGCCAATAGAACCATACACTTTGTTGTAACTTCCGAAGTTGGTAATGTAATAAGAGAATCCGTAAGAGATGGCAAGTATAACCAATGTAGCCAGTAACGAACCTACTGAAAAGAATCGCCAGTTGTAATGCACAGCCGGGCCAAAGTAGTAGATAAATGAAATGCCAATAAAAAACACCAAAAAGATTACTACAAACCTTACCAGAAATAACAACTTGATATTACTTAAGTCGAGGTTGCTAAATTCTGATAGGTGCGTCATCATATACTCCAGCGCAAACTGCCCACCAATTAATAACACAACTGCCAACAATAAACACAGGGCCAGCATAAAGGTTAGTCCAGTGGCGGTAAGCCTCATCCGGAATATATTTCTTCTTTCTACTGTTCGGTAACAGGCATTAAAGGCACGCATAAGCGCCATCATACCATTGGTGGCCAGGTATAAGGCAAAGAAAAAACCAAATGTTAAAAGACCACCGCGTTGATTGCTTACAATATCCAATACAGTTGAAGAGATCACTTCATTCATACTGGGTGGCAGGTAATCGCCCATAAATTGAATGATGGCATCGCGATTGATAGCCGGAAAAAGTTTTGTGATGTACGGAATGAGTGTAAACAAAAATATGATAGCCGGAAACGTAGCCAGAATAAAATTATACGCCACCCCATTACTGCGATCCATGATTTCATCTTCAGTAATGTTGTGGAAAAATATTTTGAGAAATTTGTAAAGTGAAAGATTACCGAAACGCTTGAAGCGGATACGCTTTAACCAGTTACGACCGGTGCGGGCCGAACCAAATTCCAGAATTCGTTTACGGGTTACGTACTTCATTTAAAGTAAGGCATTAGCAACTCTGTAAATACTTGTGGCGGCCTACACGGTTTTCCGGTAACCTTATCCACAAACACCAAAAGCGTTTCGCCCTGATTAATCAATTTTCCTGCTTCATTAAAGATATTATATTCAAACCGGATGCGCACTCCGGGTTTCTCGCGAATGGTTGTAACAATCTTCAGGTTGTCGTCATACAAGGCAGCTGCTAGAAACTTAGAATGATTTTCCAACACGGGCATCATTACGCCCATTGCCTCCAGTTCTTTATACGTAAGGCCCAATCTGCGCAAGCTTTCTACCCGTGCTACTTCATAATACATGGCGTAGTTGCCATAATATACATAACCCATCTGGTCGGTTTCGCCATAGCGTACGCGTATATGGGTTTCTGATATGTACATTATTTTTCGCCCCTCAAGGCTTTACCTTTTGCAATTTCAATACTTAATGCTTTCTGATATTTGCTTGCGTTGCGATTGTGTTCTTGCAAAGTAGCTGCAAAGTTGTGAAAGCCCGAAAAATCTTCGCGTGCACACATGTACACATAATTATGTTGCTGATAATTCAGCACCGCATCCAATGTAGCTAATTGCGGCATGTTAATAGGACCGGGTGGTAAACCTGTATTTCTATATGTATTGTAAGGTGAGTCTATTTCTTTATGCACATTCAGTACGCGCTTCAAGGTAAAATCGCCCACTGCAAAAACCAGCGTAGGATCGGCTTGCAAAGGCATATTCTTTTTTAACCGGTTAATGTATAATCCAGCAATAATGGGTGCTTCTTCAGGTTTGATACTTTCAGCCTGAACGATGGAGGCTAATATAGAAACTTCCAATGGTGTTAAGCCTAACTTATCGGCTTTGGCTTTACGTTCATCGTTCCAGAATTTTTTGTACTCGCTGTGCATGCGCTCAATCAACTCATCGGGCAATACATTATAATAAACCTCGTAAGTGTTGGGCAAAAACATACTCAGAATATTCTGTTCGTTAAAGCCTTCGGTGTTGGATGCGATGAACTTATCAAGCGCATCGTTGAACTCAGCAACTGTTACGCCTGTGTTCTTTGTAATTTTCTCACCCAGTTCACTTTTTAAGCGAACGTTGGTAAACGTAACGCGCACTGCTTCGCGGGCTCCTGCCTGCAGCACGGCAATAGCCTGGGCGTTGGTCATGTTGCGACTAAGCAGATAGCGACCAGGTTTTATATTTTCATCGTAGCCTTTTAGCCGGGCCAGAAAACTAAACGACACCATATCGTTTACAAATTTTCCGTTGCCGAGGTCTTCCTGCACCTTACGGAAGGTTGAACCACTGCGAATTACAAATACTCTGCTTTCAAGGTCGACCAGAATATTGGGTGTGAAATAAATCTGGTAGCCATAAAAGGCAAACGTGATGAGTAAGGTGGAAACCACCAGAAAAAATGCAAGCTTCTTTTTAGATACTTCAGCCATAAATCAATTTCAACAAGGGAACAAAGTTACTAAAATGCTGGTTTTCACTTAACCTATTCAGCTTTTGGTGTTTAACTTGCCGGCAAATGACTGCTGAACTTTTAGCCATTCATCCTGTTAATCCGGAACCACGCAAAATCAGTCGTGTGGTAGAAGTATTACGCAAGGGCGGTGTTATCGTTTACCCTACCGATACCATTTACGGAATTGGTTGCGATCTGCTTAACCGCAGAGCAGTGGAACGTTTGTGCCAGATTACCGGAGTAAAACCACAAAAATTAAATCTGTCGTTTATATGCAACGATCTTAGTCATATCTCGCACTATGTTAAACGATTAGATACGCCCGAATTCAAAATCTTAAAAAAACTTTTGCCCGGCCCGTTCACATTTATTTTTGAATCGAGCAATAACGTACCTAAAATTCTTGATGTGAATAAAAAAACGGTGGGCATCCGCATTCCCGATCATGCTATACCGCTGGCACTGGTGCAGCAACTGAATAACCCACTTATTACCTCTTCTATTAAAGACGATGATATAATAAAAGAGTACACTACCGATCCGGAAGAAATTTTTGAAGACTTCAAGAATCATGTTGACCTGGTAATTGATGGTGGTGCCGGTGGCAACGTGCCCTCCACTGTTGTGGATTTTACTTCAGGCGAACCTGAAGTAACACGGCAAGGGTTGGGAGAGTTTAATTATTGATTTCGGATTCCGAATTTAAAATTTTGAATTGTTCTAGTTTAAATTCTGATCCGAAATTCCAAATAATAAATCCGAAATCGTGAATCTGCTCATCGACTTACATTATCTGCCCAGCCTCGAATACTTTACAGTGCTCCGGCAATTCCAATCAGTAGAGTTAGAGCATCACGAACATTACGTTAAACAAAGTTATCGCAACCGATGCTTTATTAATACAGCGCAAGGTGTACAGATGCTGGTAGTGCCGGTAATACATAAGTCGGGCAAAACATTAATTAAAGATGTGCGGGTAGAAGATTCTGTTCGCTGGAAAAATAATCACTGGCGCACCATTGAGTCAGCTTATCGCAAAGCCCCGTACTACGAACATTATGCTGATGATCTGAAAGAAATTCTTTATCGACCGCATACATTTTTGTTCGACCTGAACTATGCGCTGCTGTCATTCTGTCTGAAAAGTATAAGGCATAAACCTGATTTGGCGGTGAGTGCTGCCTACATGCAAACGGCTGCGGCAGGTTATCATGATATGCGATCGGCCATTCAAGCGAAAATTCCATACTCATCGCGCAAGCACTACCAGCCTGCACCCTATTACCAGATTTTTGGCAATCAATTTGTACCCGACCTCAGCCTTGTTGATTTATTATTTTGTGCCGGCCGTGTGGCAGGTTCCATTCTGGTCGCCTCACAGTATAAAGAATGAACAAATAATTTCTGATTCGCGTTTTCAGTTGTTAAGAAATACCGCGAAGCAGTTTGTTTGAATAATCACCCTTAAATTTTACATTTACATAATTCATTATTATGCCAAATATGGAAGCAAAATTTTCTAACCGGGTTAAAGAAGTAATATCGTTAAGCCGGGAGGAAGCATTGAGATTAGGACACGATTACATTGGCACCGAGCATCTGCTGCTCGGCATGATTCGCGAAGGCGAAGGTGTTGCCGTAGCCGTGTTGAAAAAATTAGGCGTACCGTTAGACGATCTGCGGGGCGAGATAGAAAAAGTATCCAAAGGCACCGCCACCCACGAAATCAAAAACCTGGCAAACATTCCATTAACCCGTGCTTCAGAGAAAGTATTGAAGATCACGTACCTGGAAGCCAAAATATTTAAAGCACAATTGATTGGTACCGAGCATTTGCTCCTTTCCATCCTACGCGACCCCGACAACCTGGGTACTCAGATTCTTAATAAGTTTGATGTGGCTTACGATGTGGTAAAAGAAATGCTCGAATATCAACACGATCAACCTACTGCAGCTTCCGATACAGACGATCCGGATGATGACTCCTCTAAAATGTTTGGCAGCGCAGCAAACCCTGGCAGCGGTAGCAAGGAGAAAAAAGGAACTGAAAAATCGCGCACACCCGTGCTCGATAATTTTGGCCGCGACTTAACTAAACTTGCTGAAGACAATAAGCTTGACCCGATAGTAGGTCGCGAAAAAGAAATTGAACGCGTAGCACAGATTCTTAGTCGCAGAAAAAAGAACAACCCGATATTAATTGGTGAACCCGGTGTTGGTAAAACCGCTATTGCGGAAG
>DPSB01000416.1 GCA_003537495.1 Cytophagales bacterium
TTTTATGAATAGTTAATAGATTTAATAAATTTACAAAAACATTACCCCAATGAGCCGTAATTTTGAAATTGATAATACTGACTTACGAATTCTTGAAATTCTAATGCAGGATGCCAAGCGTCCTTATACCGAAGTTGCCAAGCGTGTTAATGTATCGCAAGGAACAGTACATGTGCGCATGAATAAGATGGAAGACGCAGGTATACTTGAAAAAACAACGCTCAAAATCAACTACGCCAAACTTGGTTACGACATCACTGCATTTATTGGTATTTATTTGGAAAAGAGCGCTTTATACGAAATGGTTTTGGCCAAATTGAAGAGCATTCCCGAAATAACCAACATTCACTACACAACTGGCAATTACAGCATGTTTGTACGTATTCATTGTCGCGACACAAATCACCTGAAAGAGGTGCTGCATGATAAAATGCAACAAGTGGAAGGTATTGAACGCACCGAAACCATGATCTCGCTGGAAGAAAGCCTGGATAGAAACTTGAAACTAACCTGATTTCCAAGAAATTTTACGGCTTTTGCGAACCTTAAACGGGTAGTTTTGTTGTACTTTTGTACATAATTTAAAATTGGTCTAAATAGACTTCGATGAGCAAAAGCAATCAGGTTCTGGAAGAAATCACCTCGAAGGAATACGAGTACGGCTGGACGGTAAATCTGGAAACCGATGAAGCTCCCAAGGGGCTTAACGAAGACATTGTTCGGTTTATTTCCGCTAAAAAGAATGAGCCAGAATGGTTGCTGGAATGGCGGCTTAAGGCGTTTCGTCAATGGCAGAAAATGGTTGAACCTAAATGGCCCAACGTTACCTACCCTGCTATCAACTACCAGGATATTATTTATTACTCCGCTCCCAAGCAAAAAGTAAAACCCAATAGCTTAGATGAAGTTGATCCGGAGTTGATTAAGACTTTTGAGAAGCTTGGCATTTCTTTAACCGAACAAAAACGATTGACTGGTGTTGCCGTTGACGCGGTGATAGATAGCATTTCCGTTGCAACCACTTTTAAAGAAAAACTCAGTGAGTTGGGTATCATCTTCTGTTCTTTCAGCGAAGCAGTTAAAGAACATCCTGAGTTGGTAAAAAAGTACCTCGGCTCGGTTGTACCTATGAATGATAATTATTTTGCAGCGCTTAACTCAGCCGTATTTTCCGATGGCTCCTTTTGCTACATCCCGAAAGGTGTGCGTTGCCCAATGGAATTATCAACTTACTTCCGCATCAACGCAGCCAATACCGGTCAGTTTGAAAGAACGTTGATTGTAGCCGATGAAGGTTCGTATGTAAGTTACTTAGAAGGTTGCACTGCGCCTATGCGCGATGAAAATCAATTACATGCTGCCGTGGTAGAACTTTATACCATGAAGGGTGCAGAGATAAAATACTCAACCGTACAAAACTGGTATCCGGGCGACAAGAATGGTAAAGGCGGTATCTACAACTTTGTTACCAAGCGTGGTTTGTGTGCAGGCGATCATTCTAAAATTTCCTGGACACAAGTGGAAACCGGATCGGCCATTACATGGAAGTATCCTTCTTGTGTTTTGAAAGGTGATTATTCGGTAGGTGAATTTTATTCCGTTGCTGTTACCAACAATTATCAGCAAGCCGATACCGGTACAAAAATGATTCACATCGGTAAGAACACGCGTTCGCGGATTGTGAGCAAAGGTATTTCAGCGGGCAAATCGCAAAACAGTTACCGCGGGCAAGTGCACATTATGAAGCGTGCGGCTAACGCTCGCAACCACTCACAGTGCGATTCATTGCTGATGGGTGATCAGTGTGGCGCACATACATTTCCGTACATTGATGTAGAGAACAATTCGGCTCGCATTGAACACGAGGCAACTACATCCAAGATTGGTGAAGATCAAATTTTCTATTGTTTGCAACGCGGCATCGATGAAGAAGCAGCCGTAGCCTTGATTGTAAACGGTTATGCCAAAGAAGTACTGAATCAATTACCGATGGAGTTTGCCGTAGAAGCTCAAAAGCTGTTGGCGTTAACCTTGGAGGGAAGTGTTGGATAAATTTCGAATTTAAAATTCAAAATTTCTGATTATGGCAACAATAAAATCTTTTGAAGATCTTGAAGTATGGCAAAAGGCAAGAGTTTTAGCCAACGAAGTCTGGTCTCAAACATTGAACAATTCATTCTCAAAGGATTTTAGTTTACGCGATCAGATAAACCGTTCGTCAGGTTCGGTAATGGATAATATAGCAGAGGGGTTTGAGCGAGGCGGGAATAAAGAATTCATTCAGTTTTTATCATATTCTAAAGGGTCATGTGGTGAAGTTCGTTCTCAGTTGTATAGAGCTAAAGACAGAAACCATATTACTGAAGATGAGTTTAATGTGTTAACAAAACATGCAACAGAAGTAGGCAAACAAATTGGAGGTTTTATGAACTACTTATCCCAATCAGAAATTAAGGGATCAAAATTCATAAACAGGAAACAAAATAAATAAGTAACTCAAGCAATCCGAAATTTTGAATTCGAAATGTTAAATATCAAGAACCTACAAGCAAAAATTGGTGAGAAGCAAATCCTGAATGGGATTGACCTGAAAGTAAATGCCGGTGAGGTGCACGCCATTATGGGACCCAATGGTTCTGGTAAGAGTACACTCGCATCAGTATTATCAGGTCGAGAAGAATACGAAGTTACCGATGGTGAAGTTGATTTTCTTGGCAAAGATTTATTGGAACTTTCACCTGAAGACCGTGCCCGCGAAGGCATCTTCATGGCGTTTCAATATCCGGTAGAAATTCCGGGAGTAAGCACCATCAATTTTATGAAGACTGCCTTGAACCAGATTCGGGAGTACCGTGGCCAGCAAGCGTTGGATGCAGTATCGTTTCTGCAATTGATGAAAGAAAAAATGAAATTGGTTGAAATCGACCAATCACTTTTAAACCGATCATTAAATGAAGGTTTTTCCGGTGGCGAGAAAAAACGCAACGAAATTTTTCAAATGGCCATGCTGGAACCCAAACTTGCTTTGCTGGATGAAACTGATTCTGGTTTGGACATTGATGCCTTGCGCATAGTAGCCAATGGCGTAAATAAACTTCGCAATAAGAATAATGCTGTAGTAGTGGTAACACACTACCAACGCTTGCTCGATTACATCGTTCCTGATTATGTACACGTGCTTTATAAAGGCAAGATTGTAAAATCGGGCACCAAGGAATTAGCCTTGGAATTAGAAGCTAAAGGGTACGATTGGATTAAAAGCGAAGCAACCGTAGCCTGATTATGAGTAGCACTATAACACGCGATCTGGTAACTGAAATTATTGAGAATCAACCGGCATTTGAAGTAGCGAACGGTTCGCGCACGCTGGCACTGGAACAATTCAAAAAACTTGGCTTGCCATCAGCAAAGCACGAGGAGTACCGCTTCACCCCTATTACCCGCCACCTCGAAAAGAATTTTAGTTGGACAAAGAGTAATTCTGAAAGCACACTTTCATCCATTTCAGAATTTCTGATTCCACAACTTGATGCCAATATAATTGTATTGGTTAATGGTCGCTTCAATGCACTGCATTCTAAAATTGTAAGTCTTGAATCTGAAGTAACAATTACCACACTCAGCGAAGCTTTCCGCAAAGAACATCCAGCCGTTAAAGAATATTTCAATAAAAATCTTCATACCGAAACCGATGCCTTTGCTGCATTGAACAGCGCTGGCTGGCAGGAAGGAGTTTTTATTTACGTTCAGGAAAATACTGCGGTGAGTAAACCAATTTTTATTCTTCAAGTAAATGATGGATCTCAATCGCAAGTAACAACCCAAACCCGCATATTGGGTGTGCTTGAAAAAGGTAGCAACATCAGCATTATTGAAAAATCAGATTCAACCGGTAATCAAGTTGCATTTCACAACTTTGCTGAAGAGTGGATTGTTAAAGAAAATGCACATCTGGAATATTGTAAAATTCAAAACGATGCTGGTAAAATTTGCCAGGTTTCAAACTCAGTAATTCATCAGGCATCCAATAGCAAACTCAACACTTTCACGCTTACGCTGGATGGTCAGTTGATCCGCAACAACCTTCATATCTTAATTGATGGCGAAAATTGCGAATCGCATTTTTATGGATTGTATTTGCTTACAGGAAGTACACATGCCGATAACCATACCGTTGTTGATCACCGAAAGCCTAATTCATTCAGCAATGAAATGTATAAAGGCATTATGGATGGCAACTCGAAAGGTGTTTTTAATGGTAAGATTTATGTGCGGCCACATGCACAAAAGACTAATGCATTTCAATCGAACCGAAATATTATTGTTTCCGATACTGCAACCGTAAACACCAAACCGCAGCTTGAAATCTGGGCCGATGATGTAAAGTGTTCGCACGGTTGTACATCTGGTCAGTTAGATGAAGAGGCCTTGTTCTACCTTCGCTCGCGCGGAATTTCAGAGACAAACGCCAAAGCCATGTTGCTCTATGCATTTGCAGCCGAAGTATTGGAACCCATTCAAAACGAAACGCTGAAAGCATACCTTGATAATCTGATTGCAGAAAGACTGCATAAAAATTTCTAATGATGGATACTGCAATGGCAAGCCTGGATGTTCAGCAAATCAGAAGTCAGTTTCCGATTCTGTACCAACAGGTTAATGGCAAGCCATTGATTTATTTTGATAATGCAGCTACCAATCAAAAACCCATGCGGGTAATTGATGCATTAACGCGTTATTACGAAAATGACAATGCCAATATTCATCGTGGTATCCACACACTTGCCGAACGAGCCACCAAAGCTTACGAGACCACACGGCACGCCATGCAAGCGTTTATTAACGCTAAACACACCGAAGAAATCATTTTCACCAGAGGTGTAACCGAGAGCATTAACCTCGTAGCATCATCATACGGTCGTGCGTTTCTGAATGCAGGCGATGAAGTAATTGTTTCCGGATTGGAGCATCACTCCAACATTGTGCCATGGCAAATGATTTGCGAAGAGCGTAAGGCTATTCTAAAAGTCATTCCGGTAACCGAAGTTGGAGAACTTGATCTGGATGCCTATAAAAAAATCCTCTCTCCCAAAACCAAAGTCGTAGCCGTTAACCATGCGTCCAACAGTTTAGGAACGATTAATCCCATAAAAGAAATTATTACACTTGCTCATCAGGTGGGTGCGGTTGTTTTGATTGATGGCGCACAGGCATCCGCGCACCTTCACATCGATGTGCAGGAGCTGGACTGCGATTTCTATTGCATCTCCTCGCACAAAATGTATGGCCCTACCGGAACTGGTATTTTGTACGGCAAGAAAAGGTTGCTGGAAAAAATGCCTCCGTATATGGGTGGTGGCGAAATGATAAAAGAAGTTACGTTCGCCAAAACCACGTATAACGATCTACCCTATAAGTTTGAAGCCGGCACACCGAATATTGCTGATGTAATCGCTTTGAACGAAGCGATTAACTTCATCAACGAGTTGGGTAAAGAAAATATAGCTGCCCATGAACACGCTTTACTCGTTTATGCGGCTGCTAAGCTATCATCCATAAAAGGAGTTCGGTTAATTGGAACTGCGAAGGAAAAAGTAAGTGTGCAGTCGTTTGTAATTGAAGGTATTCACCATTTTGATATTGGGCAGATGTTGGACACGCGTGGAATTGCTGTGCGTACGGGCCACCATTGCACGCAACCTTTAATGGATGCATTTGGAATTGAGGGAACTGTACGGGCTTCATTTTCGGTTTACAATACGAAAGCTGAGATTGATCAGTTGGCAGAGGGTGTAGCAAGAATTGTTAACTTTATGAAGTAAATCCACAACTATGAAAAATGAGGATAAAATTGTCGAGTTGTTGGCTGAAATGGTAAAGGGTCAGGACAAATTAATTGAAGAAGTTTCAGGAATGAAAACAGAAATATCTCTGATGAAGACTGAAATTTTCAAACAAGGGCTTCAGACTTCTGAAAATTCTAGAGCTATCCTAAAACTTGCAGAGGAAATTCGTCTGGTTGCCGAACACGAAAAAAGAATTGCAAAATTGGAAGTAACTGTCTTCAAGTAGTGAATCAAATTGAACTTCATCAAAATGAAATCATCAATGAATTCTCTGTTTTAGACGGAGACATGGAAATGACCGTGTTCTACATCATGGAACTTGGGCAGAAACTTCCAGCCATGAATGAAATGGATAAATCAGACGACAACATTGTAAAGGGTTGTCAGTCCAAAGTATGGCTTACAGCAAAGTTGGAAAATGATGGTGTTGTTTTTGAGGCGGATAGCAACACGGCTATCACCAAAGGATTGGTAAGTTTACTTATCAGAATCTTCAATAACCAAAAGCCGGAAGATATTCTGAATGCCGAGTTGTACTTTATGACTAAGATTGGCATGGAGCGATTTATTGGGACCCAGCGCTCCAATGGATTTGCAGCCATGATCAAGCAAATGAAATTATATGCGCTGGCTTTTAAAACACAAAAGGAATTAGCAAAGTGAGTGAAGAAACACAACCTATAGAACCTGCAACTGAAATCCCGCAAGGTGATTTACGCGACAAAGTAATTGCAGCCATCAAAACAGTTTACGATCCGGAGATTCCCG
>DPSB01000505.1 GCA_003537495.1 Cytophagales bacterium
GTTAAAGCTGCCGGAATGAAACTGTTACTCGATTTTCATTATAGTGATTACTGGGCCGATCCTGGGAAACAATATAAACCTGCAGCCTGGAGAAAATTATCTTTTGAAGAGTTGAAGAAAGCTGTTTATGATTATACCAAAGATGTGATGCAGCAGCTCAAAGAACAGGGTACTACACCAGACATGGTACAGGTAGGTAACGAAATTAATCACGGTATCATCTGGCCGGAAGGAAATGTCAACGATTTTGATGGCCTCGCACAATTGGTAAATGCAGGAACAAAAGCTGTGAAAGATGTTGATCACTCAGTTGTGATGATGTTGCATGTGGCCTTAGGAGGGCAAAATGACGAATCTGTTTTTTTTATTGATAATATGATTTCGAGAGGAGTGCACTTCGATGTAATAGGCGAATCATACTACCCCAAATGGCATGGCACATTAGAGGATTTGGAATCAAACCTGGATGACCTTGCAAGAAGATATAACCGGGATGTGATTGTTGTTGAGTATTCTCACCGAAAAGAAGATGTGAACAAAATTGCTTTTGAAGTAACAGGCGGAAAGGGCAAGGGTACTTGTATATGGGAACCACTTAGCACCTGGGAAAAATTTTTTGATGATAAAGGTAAGGCGAATGACTTGCTTAAATTGTATGATGAAATAAAAAGTAAGTACCTAAAAAACTAAAACTGTAAAAGTGGGAGTATATAAAATTCCGGACCAGCTTCGAAAATTTGTGACGGATAATACTATCGTGGTAAGGTCACCCGGACGTATCAACCTGATAGGCGAGCATACAGACTACAATGAAGGTTTTGTATTACCTGCAGCAATTGATAAATCGGTATATGTTACAATTGAAAAAATTGCAGGAACAAAGCTGTATTTGCATTCAATTGATTTCAATGAGTCGGTTGAAGTAGATTTAGCAGATATTAAGCCTGTTTTTGGTCACTGGTCTACATATATATTGGGTGTAGTCGACCAGTTTCTTCATAAAGGTCACATTGTTCCTGGTTTTAAGTTAAACATATATGGAGATGTGCCGCTAGGTGCTGGCCTTTCCTCATCTGCAGCAGTGGAATGTGCAGTAGCTTTCGCATTAAATGAATTGTTGCGGTCAGGGTTTTCAAGAAAAGAACTTGCCTTGATAGCGCAGGCTGCAGAACATAAATATGCGGGTGTAAAATGCGGCATCATGGACCAGTTTGCAAGCCTGTTTGGAAAGAAAAACCATGTGATTAGGCTGGATTGCCGTTCATTGGAATATGAATATTTTCCACTAGAGCTTGGTGAGTATGTAATTGTGCTTTTTGATACAATGGTAAAACATTCGCTTGCATCATCAGAGTATAATATCCGCCGTTCGCAGTGTGAAGAAGGAGTGATGCTGATTGGGCAAAACTATCCTTCCGTACATAGTTTACGGGATGTTACTGTAGAAATGGTGAATGAATGTATCAGTGAGTTTGAAGCAGCCCACAGGCGTTGCAAATTTGTGGTGGAAGAAAATAAACGCTTACAGGAAGGCTGTACCGATCTCCTGAGCGGAAACGTGGAAGCATTTGGTAAAAAAATGTTTGCTACCCATGAAGGATTGAGCAAGGAGTATGAAGTGAGCTGCAAAGAATTGGATTATCTTGTTTCTTATGTAAAGAATAACCCGGGTGTAATTGGTGCCAGGATGATGGGTGGCGGATTTGGTGGATGCACCATCAATATTATTCAGAAAGATGCTGTGGAAGGGTTGGTGAGCAAACTTACTGAAGCATATTTCAAAAACATGGGCAGAGAGCTGAAATATTATTTAGTCAGTATAGAAGACGGAACCACATTAATTAAATTATAACGTATGAAAAATTTGCTTCAAACCAGTGATTATATTGTATTAGCTGCCTATTTTGTTCTGGTAGGCTTATACGGATGGTGGATTTATATAAAGAAGCGAAATAAAGAAGTAGCTGCTTCAAAAGATTTTTTCCTTGCAGAAGGACAGTTGACCTGGTGGGCTATCGGGGCTTCGTTGATTGCTTCAAATATTTCTGCAGAGCAGATGACAGGGATGAGTGGTTCAGGTTTTTATCTTGGCCTGGCCATTTCATCTTACGAATGGATGGCAGCTCTTACACTTATAATTGTTGCAGTGTTCTTTATGCCAGTGTACCTGAAGAACAAAATATACACGATGCCGCAGTTTCTTCATCAGCGGTATAATTCAAGGGTGGCGATGATCATGGCAGTATTCTGGTTACTATTATATATCGTCGTTAATCTTCTTTCTATCCTTTACCTTGGTGGTGTAGCTATTGCCGGTATAACCGGCTGGGATTTTACAATGTGTGTTTTATTACTGGCTATTTTCTCGGTTATCATTGCATTAGGAGGGATGAAAGTAGTTGGCTATACATCAGCCATACAGGTATTCTTCCTTGTGTTCAGCGGTATCCTCGGATTATATATTGCATTAAATATGATCTCAGGAGATGCGGGGATACTAAAAGGCTTTTCGATATTGAGAAAAGAAGTGCCCCAGCATTTTCATCTGATATTTGACAAAAGCAATCCCAATTATAT
>DPSB01000312.1 GCA_003537495.1 Cytophagales bacterium
TTTTATGTAAGGAACTGAAACTACATTTCGATTTTGATTTTTGCAAGGTATCGCTGAAACATTCATCACACCTAATTAATGCGTAGGCGGCACTCGATTAATGTGTTAACTTATTCCACCGGCTAAGCCAGTGGCTACCAACAGGTAACTCCTACGGAGTTAGGTTTGGTGAGCTAACAAATTCTGTTTTATGTAAGGAGCTGAATCGACACTTCGATTTTGATTTTTGCAAGGTGTCGCTGAAACATTCATCACATTTAATCAACGCGTGGGCGACACTCTTTAATAATTTATTTCGCTAGCTAAAGCCGGTGGCTACCAACAGGCAACTCCTGCGGAGTTTAATTTGGTAGGCTAACAAATTTCGGTTCTATGTAATCAATTGCAGCATAACCATTGGTTACGATATGGTTGTTGCAATGCCGTTAGGACACATTTTCTGCTTGGCAAGAATGATTAATTTGTTTGTATTGAATATAAATAGTTTAGAATGGCTAAAGCTCCGTAGGAGCGCAATTATGGTAGCCACGGGCTTCAGCCCGTGGTCATAAATCAAAAAATCAAAATGTCGGCCTGCACACGATTTACGAAATGCGAGTTTTCAAGCCGACAGGTTTGTTACAAGTTGAACAAGATTAATGATCATTATGAATAAAAAGACTTGTTCCCTACAGGTGAGCCCAAGTTAGTTCGATCATTCCATTACGCAATAGCCAGATAGTGCAATTCTGGCCTCGGTATTACCTCGATACTTCATAAATCCATTGATTTTAAACTGCAACGGACATTAATAATTCCAAATAAATTGACGAACGGTAGTACCATTGTTATCGAAATATTTCTAATTTTCTTATTCATTTTAACACACACCGAACTTCACTTCTTATGAATTTAAACATCGATGCAGAAAAGGAAATTACCTACGATGCCATTGTGGTAGGTACGGGTATCAGCGGAGGCTGGGCTGCGAAAGAGCTCACCGAAAAAGGACTAAAAACCCTGGTGCTGGAACGCGGTAGAATGGTAGAACACCCTAACTATCCCACCGCTACCAAAGACATCTGGGAGTTTGAAAATGCAGATCGGCCCACCGCGGAAGATTTGGAGAAACAAGGCGTACAAAACCGCACCGGTTATACTGTTCGTCAGTCAACCAAGCATTGGTTTGTAAACGATCTTGAAAATCCGTACACCGAAAAAGAAGGCAAACGTTTCGATTGGATGCGCGGCTATCACGTAGGAGGTCGCTCCATTATGTGGGGTCGCCAAAGCTACCGCTGGGGCGATTTTGATTTTGAAGCCAACCTGCGCGAAGGTATTTCCATCGATTGGCCCGTTCGTTATAAAGAAATTGCACCGTGGTACGATTATGTAGAAACTTTTGCTGGCATTAGTGGTCAGGCCGAAGGTTTGGATTTTCTTCCTGATAGTAAATTTCTTCCGCCCATGGAGTTGAACTGCGTGGAGAAGGAATTGAAACAATCCATGAAAGATAAATTCGGTCGGTTGTTAACCATCGGTCGGGTTGCACATATTACCTCACCATTATCACACAACAACAGTGCACAACGTGGGCAATGTCAATATCGCAACTTGTGTAGCCGCGGTTGTCCGTATGGTGCTTACTTCAGCAGTAACTCATCTACACTTCCGGCTGCAGCCAAAACCGGTAACATGACGCTGCGCCCTAATTCGATTGCTTACGAATTGATTTATGATGAAGCAAAAGGAAAAGCTACAGGTGTAAAAGTATTGGATGCTGAAACAGGCGAGCAATTGGAGTTTAAAGCAAAAGTGATTTTCCTCTGTGCTTCAACCATGGGTTCAACCTACATCATGATGAATTCTATCTCCAATCGTTTCCCGAACGGATTTGGTAATGATAGTGATGAATTGGGTCGTAACATTATGGATCATCATCTTGGTGTTGGTGCTGCTGGTGAGTGGGAAGGTTTTGAAGATCAATATTACTTTGGTCGCAGAGCAAATGGAATTTATATTCCACGTTTCCGCAATATGGGCAAAGAGAAGCGCGATTACTTGCGTGGTTTTGGTTATCAGGGTGGTGCAAGCCGGCAAGGTTGGCAAAGTTTAGTAGCTGAAATGAGCATTGGTGCCGAACTGAAAGAAGCCGTAACCACACCAGGCAAATGGACACTGGGTATGGGTGGCTTCGGTGAAGTATTACCGTATCGGGATAATCAGGTAACAATCAATCGTGAGAAGAAAGATAAACATGGTTTACCTACGCTTACATTCGATACCGAACTAAAGGAGAACGAATTTAAGATGCGTAAAGACATGGCTACCGATGCAGCCGAAATGTTGGAAGCAGCAGGCTTTAAAAACGTACGTTCATACGATAGACCCAGTCAGCATGGATTAGGGTTGGGTATTCACGAAATGGGTACTGCCCGTATGGGTAAAGATCCAAAAACTTCGGTGTTGAATAAGAACAACCAGGTACACGCATGTAAGAATGTGTTTGTAACGGATGGTTCTTTCATGACCTCGGCCAACTGTGTAAACCCATCGCTTACGTATATGGCGTTTACCGCACGCGCTGCCGACTTTGCCGTTAGCGAATTGAAAAAAGGAAATCTGTAATCACACTATAAGAAAAGATTATGAACCAATTAATGGATAGAAGAGAAGCCCTGCGCAAAACAGCTTTGCTGATGGGCGCTGCAGTTTCAGCTACAGCCCTTGCGGGAATTATGCAAGGTTGCAAAGCTACTCCCGAACTTACGTATGTGCCTTCATTCTTTACCGAAGAGCAGGCACGCATTATTAGCGAACTGGCACAAACCATCATTCCGAAAACCGATACACCTGGTGCTAAAGAAGCCGGTGTGCCCGGATTTATTGATCAGATATTGAAGGAGTGCTATAAGAAAGAAGATCAGGATAAATTTATAACAGGTCTTACTGAGTTTGAAGCAGCTGCCAAAGCCGCACACGGTGATAGTTTTATATACCTCGATCCGGAAAAGCAATTAGCTTTTGTAAAGGTACAGAACGAAGTTGCTGTAACGGCAGTAAAAGCCGATCCTTCACAACCGAGGCCATTTATTCTTTCGGCTAAAGAACTAACCCTGTTAGGATTCTTTACCAGCGAGCCTGGTGCCACCCAAGTGTTGCAATACGAACCCGTACCCGGTTCGTACAAAGGTTGTATTCCGTTAA
>DPSB01000393.1 GCA_003537495.1 Cytophagales bacterium
TCTACACCAATAATTTTGGTTTGAGGCGAATAAGTTTGGAAATACGTTGCCATACCCGCGCATAACCCGCCACCACCAATCGGAACAAATACATAGTCAATATTGGATTGCTCTTCCAGAATTTCTTTTGCTACTGTTCCCTGGCCTTCAATCACTTTGGGATGATCGAACGGTGGAATAAAAACCATTTTATTTTCTTGAGTGAATTGTAGCGCGTGTGTCTGACATTCATCAAACGTATCGCCAATCAATACAATCTCAATGTTATCACCACCAAACATTTTTACCTGATTGATTTTCTGTTTGGGTGTAATGGCAGGCATGTAGATCACACCTTTTATATCCAACTCGCGACAAGAAAATGCAACACCCTGTGCATGATTACCCGCACTAGCGCAAACCACTCCGCTTTTGCGTTGCTCTTCCGTTAAACTTTGAATTAAATTATAAGCACCACGAATTTTATACGAACGCACAACCTGTAAATCTTCCCGCTTCAGATAAATTTCAGCACCAAATTTCTCCGACAGTTTGCGATGGTATTGCAAAGGAGTTTTAAGCGCTACGTTTTTGAGCACGTAAGCTGCTTTGTTGATGTCTATTTGATGTTGTGCTGATTGTACCATTTTTATAAAGAGTTGACAGTTGACAATAGGCAATAAGCAAAATTTTGCGCGGATGCGATTTGCCTACTGCCTTTCGTCAATTGCCTATTGATTTCAATTGATCATAGAAGCTTCTACCTGTTGCTTTTCTGGGCGGAGTTTACGCACGGCTGCACCGGCCTGCCATAATTCGCTTTCGCGAACTTCTTTCAGTTCTTCTGCCAGTTTTTCGCGATAGTCGGGTTTGCTACAGGTATCAATGGTGCGTTTTGCCTCAGCACCTGAAGCTACGCTTTCATAAAGTTCTTTGAATACAGGAAGAGTAGCTGCTTTAAATTTCTTTTTCCAATCCAACGCACCACGTTGTGCGGTTGTTGAGCAATTGGCATACATCCAGTCCATACCATTCTCAGCAACTAATGGCATAAGCGATTGCGTAAGTTCTTCTACCGTTTCGTTGAAGGCTTCGGAAGGTGTGTGACCTTTTGAACGCAATACTTCGTATTGTGCTTCAAAGATTCCGGCAATAGCGCCCATTAAGGTACCACGCTCGCCAGTCAAATCAGAATAAACTTCTTTTTTGAAATCAGTTTGGAACAAATAACCCGAACCAACACCAATGCCTAAGGCAATAGCTTTTTGAGTGGCATTGCCAGTAGCATCCTGAAATACTGCGTAGCTGGAATTAATTCCTTTGCCTTGCAGAAATAATCTTCTCACCGAAGTACCTGATCCTTTTGGTGCAGCTAATACAACATCTATATCAGCAGGTGGAACAATGCCAGTTTGTTCTTTGAAGGTAATACCAAAGCCGTGTGAGAAGTATAATGTTTTTCCTTTTGTGAGGAATGGTTTGATAGTAGGCCACAATGAAATTTGTCCGGCATCGGAAAGTAAAAATTCGATAACGGTTCCACGCTTGGCGGCTTCTTCAATATCGAACAAAGTTTCACCGGGCACCCAACCATGTTCAACAGCTTTGTCCCACGTTTTGGAACCCTTGCGCTGACCTACAATTACTTTAAATCCGTTGTCGCGCAGGTTGAGCGCTTGTGCCGGCCCTTGCACTCCGTATCCGATAATTGCTATGGTTTCATTCTTGAGTACATCCAATGCTTTCTCCATGGGGAATTCTTCGCGGGTTACCACTTCTTCCCATACACCTCCGAAATTGATCTTTGCCATTTTTTAATAGTATTTAGTAGTTAGTATTGAGTAATTAGTATCGAGTAGTTAGTATCTTTTAATCTTAAATTTTGAATTTTAAATCGTTTAGTCCACATCAACAATGCGTTCGCTAAGTTCCAGGTAATGATCGCTGCCTGCAGTGTAGTTTGCATATTCTACTTCAATTAGTTTTTCCAATTGATGTTTTACTTTTTCCATTAAATCGGGAGTAGTGTGCAACAACAATACAGCACCGCCTTTGCGAAAATCATTTTCGTTTTCGTGGGCCATAAGTTTTTTTATTCGAACGCGCCTACGGTTTAATACATTCACAATCCGGTTAAGGATAGAGAAATTGTTTTCGGCTACGAGTTCTAAGGTATAGTCTTGTTTCATATTAGTTACCAGTTACCAGTTTCATGTTACCGGTAACCGGAAACTGGTAACGTTGAAAGTTTATTTTTAAAACGATAATCATCATTTGGGTATTTCTAGTATCACTTCTGCCACTCCTGCTCCAGCCGGCACCATCGGAAATACGTTATCTTCTTTTTCCACCACCACTTCTAAAAAGTAGGAAGTATCTGCAGCCAGCATCTTTTTCAATTCTGTTTCCAGGTTTTTTTGCTCCGTTACTTTTGCAGCCGGTATACGATAAGCTTCCGCGATTTTTACAAAATCAGGATTTTGCATTTCAGTAAATGAATAGCGCTTGCCATGGAATAATTGTTGCCACTGGCGCACCATGCCTAGAAAATTATTATTCAATACCAGAATTTTTACTGGAATGTTATACTGCATAATGGTTCCTAATTCTTGTACGGTCATCTGGTAGCCACCATCGCCAATTACAGCAACAACCTGTTGCTGTGGTGCGGATACTTTTGCGCCCATCGCTGCGGGCAATGCAAAACCCATCGTTCCAGCACCACCGGAAGTGATATTAGCACGTGGATTTTTGTATTGATAATAACGTGAAGTTACCATCTGATGCTGACCGACATCAGTAACGACTACTGCCTCACCTTTAGTAAGTTCCGAAAGCATATAAATCACTTCGGCCATTTTAAGACTTGCGGTGTTTCTGATTTCTTTCGCGACTACTTTTTCAAACTCTTCCTGATTAAGTTTTCGAAAACTTTCAATCCATTCCGCAAAGGAATTTTTTACACACAATTTGGTTAATGCACTTAATGCTTCTTTTGCATCAGCATGCACATAAACTGTAGGCGTGATGATCTTGTTGATCTCGGCTTTATCGATATCAATATGAATAACCTTTGCTTGCTTGGCATACTTGCTTACGTTTCCGGTAACGCGATCATCGAAGCGCATTCCAATAGCAATCAGCACATCGCATTGGTTTGTATTGATGTTTGGACCGTAATTACCATGCATGCCCAGATAGCCCACATAGTTAGGATGATCGCACGAAAGCGCTCCCAATCCCAACAAAGTACTCGCCACAGGAATCCCTGTTTTTTCAACAAAGGCTTTTAATTCATTGCTGGCTCCTGATAGCAACACACCCTGGCCTACCAACAGATAAGGCTTCTTAGCCTGATTGATGAGCGCAGCAGCAGCTTCAACTTGTTCAACCTGAAGTATCGGTTTTGGTTTGTACGTGCGCACAGCATGGCATGCTTCGTATTCAAACTCCTCAATCAATTCATTTTGTGCATTCTTGGTTATGTCAACCAATACAGGGCCGGGTCTTCCGGTGGCTGCGATATAAAATGCTTTCGCGATGGCAGGGGCAATGTCTTTTGCTTCCGTTACTTGTACATTCCATTTGGTAACTGGTAATGTGGTGTTGATTACATCTGTTTCCTGAAAAGCATCTGTACCTAACAAATGTGCAAACACCTGGCCGGTAATACAGACTACAGGGGTTGAATCGATCAATGCATCAGCTAAGCCTGTAACAAGATTGGTTGCACCAGGGCCTGATGTGGCAAACACAACTCCGGTTTTTCCGGATACGCGCGCATAACCTTGCGCAGCATGAATAGCACCTTGCTCGTGACGAACTAATAAATGTGTTAGCTTATCGGCATAACCATACAGTGCATCATACACGGGCATGATAGCACCACCCGGATAGCCAAAAATGTGTTGCACTTTTTCAGCTACCAGACAACGCAACAAAGCTTCTGAGCCTGTAATTTTCGTTGTGGTTTTAACTGCTTGCGCCTCTTGTTTTTCGATCTTAGTTGCTACCATCTTTTTCTTATTTACCTGCTTCACTTTTTGTCTATTGCCACTTGTCAACTTTATTCTTCATCCGTTACGCATCCGTCCGCAGCTGTTTTTACATGTTGGGCATATTTGTAGAGCACACCACTTTTTACCCGCAATGCCGGAGCTTTGTAGTGCGATTTTCGGATCGCGATTGTTTTTTCATCCACCAATAAATTGATGGTGTGTTTTTTTACATCGATCTCAATCCAATCTCCATCTTCAACAAGTGAAAGCAATCCGCCATCAAATGCTTCGGGTGTGATGTGACCAATTACAAATCCGTGCGACCCGCCTGAAAATCTTCCATCTGTGATTAACGCTACGCTTTTGCCAAGGCCGGAACCCATAATTAAACTGGTAGGCTTTAACATTTCTGGCATGCCCGGTGCGCCTTTCGGGCCAACGTAGCGAATCACCACTACATCGCCTTCTTTTATCTTTCCGGATTTAATGCCATCTACCAATTCAAACTCACCATTAAACACACGCGCAGTTCCCTTAAAGCGTTCGCCTTCTTTGCCTGTGATTTTTGCAACCGATCCTTGTGGTGCCAGGTTTCCGTAGAGAATCTGTAAGTGGCCGGTTTTCTTAATGGGTTTTTCAAATGGCAGAATTACATCTTGTTTTTCGAAGTCGAGGTCTTTGGCATTGGCAACATTTTCAGCCAATGTTTTACCGGTAACAGTTAAACAATCGCCATGCATGTACCCTTTGCTTAATAAGTATTTGATTACAGAGGGTACGCCACCTATTTTGTGTAAAGCCTCCATTAAATATTTACCGCTTGGTTTTAAATCCGCGATAAGTGGAGTTTTATCTGAGATGCGTTGAAAATCTTCTTGCGTGAGTTTAAGTCCTACGCTTTTTGCCATCGCAATTAAATGCAACACGGCATTGGTCGATCCGCCTAACACCATCACAATAGTAATAGCATTTTCAAATGCTTTAAACGTCATGATGTCCCGCGGCTTAATGTCTTTTTCCAACAACAACCGCATGGCTTTGGCGGCTTCGGTACACTCAGCCGATTTTTCTTTGCTTAATGCAGGATTGGAAGATGAATAAGGTAATGCCATACCCAATGCTTCGATAGCGGATGCCATGGTGTTGGCGGTGTACATGCCACCACACGCCCCGGCACCCGGACAAGAATTCTGGATGATACCTTTATAATCTTCATCGGACAGTTTGCCTTGAATTTTTTCGCCCAACGCTTCAAAGGAAGAGATGATATTTAACTCGCGGCCTTTGTAATGACCACCGGCAATGGTGCCGCCATACACCATAATGGCTGGACGGTTTAACCGGCCCATCGCGATAAGCGAGCCTGGCATATTTTTATCGCAACCTACAACGGCAATCAATCCATCATAATATTGTGCACCACATACGGTCTCGATAGAATCGGCAATCAAGTCACGACTTACCAATGAGTAACGCATGCCTTCAGTACCGTTGCTAATGCCGTCACTTACGCCAATGGTGTGAAAAATTAAACCAACGAGTTCCTGATCCCATACGGCTTGTTTCACTTCGCCTGCTAATGCGTTCAGGTGCATATTGCAGGTGTTGCCATCGTAACCAGTGCTTACAATACCAACTTGTGCTTTTTTAAGGTCGTGCTCTGTTAAGCCAATCCCATAAAGCATGGCCTGCGATGCGGGCAGGGTAGGATCCTGTGTGATGGTGCGGCTGTATTTATTTAGTTCAGTACTCACTTTATGCTTTTTCTTTTTTATAAAAGTTGCCGGTTGCCAGTGGGTTAAGACAGGTAACAGGAAACCGGTAACATTTAGACTATTACGTACGAATAACTCTTATCTAACACGATACACTTGTAGGCCTCTTGCACTACTGCGCCCATGGATTGTCTCCAGGGTTTAGAGAACAGTTGGCCTTCTATTGACTCGATGGCTACTACTTCGGCTGCTGTGCCGCAGAAGAAGGCGCTATCAGCTTCAAACAATTCTTCAGGACGGAAAAACTTTTCAACTACCGGTAAATCCATCTCGCGACAGATTTCAAAAACAGTTTGGCGAGTAATACCGGGAAGAATGTTTCCGAGCGGAGGCGTGTAAAGCACACCATCCTTCTCAAAAAAGAAATTGGCTCCGGGCCCTTCCGCCACGAAGCCATTTATGTCAAGCATCAGTGCTTCATCAAAGCCACGTTGTTTTGCTTCGTTGGTAGCCATGATGGAGTTTACATAATGACCACACACCTTGGCTTCCATCTTTACCGATTTAGGATTGGGGCGCTGGAATGAAGACACGCAAACCTTAAGCGATTGATGGCCGTGGTATTTGCCCCATTCCCAAGCAGCTATCATAACCGTTACTCCGGTAGGTGCTGATAACGTCATGTTAGGCGCGCAATACACCAGCGGGCGGATGTATGCATCTTTCAGATTGTTTTTTTCCAACACCTGGTACGAAAGCTGGGTTAGTTCTTCAGTAGAATAATTGAAGGGTATGCTCACTAATTCACAACTGCGCTGAAGGCGTTCGAAGTGTTCGTGGGCTTTAAAAATTTTTACACCGTTGATAGTCCGGTAAGCACGAATGCCTTCGAAGGCGCCATAACCATAGTGCAAGGTTTGACTGTACAAATCGGTGGTGGCATCTTTTGCCTTTACAAATTTTCCATCGTGGAAGATGATGGTGTTATCGGAGTAGTACATAAATTATTTTAGAACAATCGTTAGTTTGCGGTTAACACTATAAAACAAAACCGCCCCGAGTTTGTCGGGGCGGTTCCAATATCTTATCAATATCGTTACAACCCCGGTTTTCGGAGAATAATGACATTGAGCACGAGCACACTGATTACTGCCAGCGTGCGATTGATTTGATTCATGTTACTTGTTAGATTCATAATCTTGTGCGTGAGTACAAGATTCAAAAATTTTGTAATGAGTTTCAACGAAACCGGAATAAAAAGTTTTAAAAAATGAATATA
This sequence comes from Cytophagales bacterium, assembly GCA_003537495.1. Classification (GTDB taxonomy): domain Bacteria; phylum Bacteroidota; class Bacteroidia; order Cytophagales; family Cyclobacteriaceae; genus ELB16-189. The sequence goes on from DPSB01000393.1 coordinate 6,972, forward strand.
ACGAATGTTAGGTGGGAACCTTGGGTTATACTCTATGCACAACTTCTGTGCATAGAGTATAACTATCTGCACAGAAAAAATGCAAATAGTTAACTCGCCAGATATTCCACTATTCCATCGCGGATAGCTGTAAATGTTTTCACCAGAATCTCTTCGTTCTCTTCCAGCAATGTAACGCGGAAACCTTGAAGCTCGGAACAAAAAGAAGAAATGGGTACCACACAAACTCCTTTCGCGCCAAGCAGGTAATACACAAAACGTTTGTCGTGTGGAATATCATGGTTAGTCCATTCTTCTACCAACTTGCGCACGTGCTCATCATCAATATGAATTTTCTGTCCGGGTTTTAAGGTTCCATCGCGGAAAATGATGGTATTATAAAATGCACCAAACGTTTCGTTGAACGTGAGTTGCGGAACAGTTCGCAAAATATCGGCAATGATCTTACTGCGTTTACCAATGTTGCGATTGGTTTCATCGCGATAAGTTCTGAAACGCGCATCGCCCAAAATTTTTGGAATAGCCAATTGCGGCAACTTGGTAGAACATACTTCAATCATTTTGGCATTGTCCAGTGCCTGGCAAAACCGGTTGAAGTCCGCATCTTTATCGCGGTTGTAATATTCCATCCAGCCACAGCGTGCACCAGGCCAAGGCAATTCTTTTGAAATTCCTTTCATGGAGATGCCCGGCACATCTTCAATCACTTCGGCCAGCGACCAGGCCTTTGCTCCGTTGTAGGTAATGTTAATGTAAATCTCATCGCAGATCAAAAAGAGTTTAAACTCTTTCGCGATTTCAACGAAACGTTTTAGTGTTTCATACGGATACACCATACCCGTTGGGTTATCGGGATTAATGATAAGTATGCCTACTACGTTGGGATTGTACTTTACTTTATTATATAGATCATCCAGATCGGGATACCACTTGTTGTCTGGATCTAATTTATAAGTAAGTGGTTCGTGGCCGGCATGAGCCGCTTCGGCACTGGAATGCGTGGAGTAAGCAGGCGAGGGACCAATTACCCGCGAGGTTGGCGTGATGTATTGATATACTTTGGCAATGGCATCGCCCAGGCCATTGAAGAAACAGATATCGTCAGGTGTAATCTGAACGCCTCCCAATTGATTGGTTTGTGCAGCCAGAAATTTTCGGGTATCTAAAATTCCCTTACTAGGACAATAACTATACGCATCATTTTGCAAGGCGAGGTCGGCAATAATTTTTCTGATCCACTCCGGTAGTTGATGATGTTTTTGAATCGGGTCACCAATGTTTTCCCAATAAATTTCCTTGCCGAGGTTCCGGATCAATTCGGCTTTCTTTACGATCTCACGGATTTCGTAACTGAGTTCTTTGGCACCCTCGCTTAATAGTTGTTGACGCATGATTTGTTTTTAAAGCGGAAATCTAAAAGCACTAAAGCTTAGCGTTTCAAATTATAGCCCGAAAGTAAGTGGAAGTTAAGGAGTTGCAAAAAATTGATACTTTCGAATAAATGCTAAAAAATTTAGTATCATTGTTCTGTGGAAAAGAGCATAATACACTTAGACCTGGATGCCTTTTTTGTTGCCGTAGAGCGCAAAAAAGAGCCAAAATTGAAAGGATTGCCCCTTATTGTAGGTGGTAGCAGCCGCAGAGGCGTGGTGGCAGCCTGCAGTTACGAGGCCCGCAGGTTTGGGGTTCATTCGGCCATGCCCATGTATCTGGCGCTACAACTTTGCCCCGATGCCAAAGTGATTTCGGGCGATATGGAGGCGTACAGTCAATACTCGCATTTGGTTACTGAAATCATTGCCGACAAAGCTCCGGCTTTCGAAAAATCTTCCATCGATGAATTTTATATTGATGCTACCGGCATGGATCGCTATGTAGGCACGTATAAGTGGGCCATCGAACTGCAAAGCAAAATTATTAAAGAGAGCGACCTGCCTATTTCAATGGCATTGTCAGTAAACAAATTAGTATCGAAGGTTGCCACGGGCGAATTCAAACCACAGGCACAAGTACAAATCCCGAAGCATCAGGTAAATCAATTTCTCGATCCGCTCGCTATTGATAAAATTCCGATGATCGGAAAACAAACGGCTTCCTTTCTGTACGATATGGGCGTGCGCACGGTAGCCACCTTACGGGAAATGCCACTACCATTTTTGGTAAGCGCGTTTGGTAAAAATGGTATGAGTTTGTGGAACAAAGCCCGCGGCTTGGATGACTCGCCCGTGGTTTCGTACAGCGAACAAAAATCTATTTCGACTGAATCGACATTTGATCAGGACACGATTGATGTAAAGCGATTAAAATCAATTCTGATTGCGATGGTAGAAAAGGTAGCGTTTCAACTGCGCGAACAGAAAAAACTTACTTCCTGCATTACGGTAAAAATCCGATACTCCAATTTCGATACCGAAACCAAACAGGTACACATTCCCTATACTTCTTCCGATCATGTGATTTTGCGTGTAGTACAAGAGCTCTTCGATAAACTCTACAATCGCAGAATGCTGATCAGGTTAGTGGGTGTACGTCTGAATAACCTGGTGCAGGGTAATCATCAAATCAGTTTGTTTGACGAAACCGAAGAAGATGTAAACCTGTACGAAGCGATGGATATTATCAAACATAAACATGGCGTAGATAAACTGGTGCGCGCCACTACGCTGGGTGTAAGCAAACGCGTGCGTATGGAAATGAATGTGTTTAATGGTAAGATCAGGAAGGATTTGATGAAGATGTAGTGGGAGGGATGGTCGGATGGTCTGTGAGGACACAGACCATGGGGAAGATATAAGAGTGGTTGAAGATAGATGTTCTCTACGAACACAGAATATTGAGAGAAGAACATTTGGAAGATAAAAAATTAAAATAAAACTAACCTTGGTCTGTGTCCTCACAGACCGAAATAATAAACATCAAAATGATTCAGTCTGAATTAAAATATGGATTCCGTAAATCAGAAATGATTTTAAACGAAGTCTATTTCTGGACGGATACTATTAAAAACTGGAACAAGTTATTAGAACACGATACTAATAAGTTCATCATTATTGATTGCTGGAAAAATCTTATCAGTCGTGAAAAAATTAAACTGTATGCATTTGTAATTATGCCCAACCATATTCATGCTATCTGGGAGATGGTGGATATGAATGGTAAAGAAATGCCGTATGCCAGTTTTAATAAATTTACCAGTCATCAGTTTTTGGAACAGGTTAGATCAACGCCACAAATTATTCCTTTCAGAGATGCACATGATCGGGAACGTAAACACCGTTTCTGGCAGCGCGATCCTTTAGCAATTCAAATGAATTCTAAATTGACCGTTGAGCAAAAGATTGAATACATTCATTTCAATCCGCTACAAGAGCATTGGAATCTTGTTTCTAAGCCAGAAGATTACAGGTGGTCGTCTGCTCGTTTTTACGAAACAGGTTTTGATGAGTTTGGAATTATAACAGATTATCGGGAACGATTTTGAAAGAGATAAGATGGCTGTGAGGATAGAAACCTGGGAAGAGGAGAGAATGATCTTTGAATACACGAGTAATGTGAATATCCATAACGATTACTCAAAATTTATCTCTTACATCGGTCTGTGTCCTCACAGACCGAAATGAAAAATCACCAAAGTCCAACGAAAAAAATTAGTTGAATGGCCTGTGAGGACACAGGCCATGGATAGTCATAAATAGAAGATGGATGGTCTGTGAGTACACAGACCATAAAAGATTATGTACCTCAATTGCCACACCGGTTTTAGTTTTAAGTACGGCACCCTGCCTATTAAAACTCTTTTTGAAGAAGCCAAGCGCTGCGGCATTCATAAACTTGCCTTAACAGAAATAAACAACACCGCTTCCTATCTTGAATTACTCCGCATCTGTTACGAAAATCAGCCGCAGGCTAACGGACTTACCCGATATGGCAAAGAAGCATATCCATTAACATTAGCCGTAGGTATCGAGTTTCGCGATAAGAGTCAGCAACTGCTTTATATTATCATCGCTAAAAACAATTCTGGTTTCGAATTACTAAACCGGTTTCTCTCTTACCATAATCGTGAAGACAAACCGCTGCCTGCGCGCGCACCGGTTTTGGAAAACACATTTGTAGTTTATCCGTATCAACAAGTTGAACCCGAAAAATTACGCGATAATGAATTTATGGGCGTAGGCAGTCATCAATTGGTAGCCTATGCAGCCGATCCATCGCGCGAAGCATTTGCACCTAAATTTGTAGCGCTGCATTCTGTTACATTTTTACCCCCCGAAAAAAGCAAAGACAAAAAAACAGGTCGCGATAAATTCATCTACCGCGATCACAACACACATCGCTTGCTTAGGTGCATTGCGCACAATACATTGTTAAGTAAGTTGCCCGAACACCAACAGGCGCGCAAAGATGAATACATGTTGCCCGAGCCCGAATTGCGAAATCGGTTTGCACAGTTTCCGGATTTGCTGGAACGCTCACGCTTTCTCTTAGATCAATGTTCAATTGAGTGCCAACCCGGACAGGATAAAAATAAAAAGCACATTCGTAGCAGTGCGGAAGAAGATATCGAATACCTGCGTGCTGAAACGGAAAAAGGATATGCCTTACGCTATGGCACGGATCGCACTATCTGGAACAAACACATCGAAAAGGAGCTGCGCATTATTTCGCAGAAAGGTTTTATCTCGTATTACCTCATCACGTACGACTTGATTCTGTTTGCTCGTTCAAAGGGATACGATTTTGTGGGTCGTGGTAGTGGTGCGAACAGTACAGTTGCCTATTGCTTAGGCATCACCAATGTCGATCCGATTGAAC
>DPSB01000395.1 GCA_003537495.1 Cytophagales bacterium
GCTTCCCAATAATCGCGGAAGATACCGATGGTAAATTTCTGTTCGCCCTTATCGGTAGCCTCACCCCCAAAGTTGGGGTTGTTTTCGAAGTACTTGCTCAGGTCTTTGTTTTTGAAAGCTCCGATCTGAACTTTAAATACAACGCCTTTCGAAAAGTCCATAGAATTTGCCGGAGGCGCAGCTTTAAGTTGCTCCAATTCAGCTTTTGCTGATGTTAAATCGCCACGCATGCGCGAGAGTTGATCTTCTAACTCAGCAATGCGGGTGTTCTTCTGGCTGATCTGGCTGTTGAGGGTACTTACCTGACCTTTCAGTGACGAGTTATCATTGTCGGCAGTCTGTTTGGCTTCGGTAAACGTCTTTAAGTTAGACGGGTTCTTGGCGTATTCTTTGGCTTTCTTTTTCCATTCCTTCTTCTCTGCTTTAGAGAGTTGGGCGAAAACTTGCATGCCGGAAAAAATCAGCGCCAGGCAAAGGAGTGCAACTTTAGTTTTCATTTGATTTTGGTTGTGTTGGTTTAATCTGAGGTTAAAAGTAAGAAAATAATTTGGAAATGGTGATTATGATTGGCTTTTGTGCATGTTGATGGTCGGTTGATTCAACAGTTTGTAGGGACAGGAAGTGTCCTTTACATTTTTTTTGACTTCGGATTAGTGTTCTTCAATTTAAATCCGGTCACAATCAAAATAACTTTTTCGTTAGCCTATTACTTTGATGCCATTGGTAACCATTGCGATAGATCTTAATTTGATTTTCGCAAGACAATTTGAAATACCTAAAGTCAACTTAATTAATAGAAGGGTTCAAGCTAGTACTTAACAAATTTTTCAGAGCGGAGTTTGCCCTCCGAATAGATCGTAAGCAAATATACGTTAGGGACGTATTCATGTATATCAATTTTTAGTTCTTGATTTGTCGTTTTAAAAGTTTCTACGATTCTTCCGTCAAGTCTGTATACATGTATTTTCTTTGCCTTAAGATTATCTTCAAAATGTAAAGTTATAAATTCTGCAGCTGGGTTAGGGTATATCAAATTACAATTGTCATCAGCGATTGCTGTTATAACTTCATTTTCACTTAAGCTCAATAAACTGCCTCTGGGATACCTTCCATTCAAGTCGTTAAAATCATGTAATTTAACATACTGATTACTTTCTATATCAAATTGGAACAACACGCCAAAATCATTCTCCCCACCCCGAAACGAGAGGCCATAAAGTTTGCTGTTGTTTCCTGGTGTAAGACTATTTGTTCCTGAAGTGAATCCACCGTTTATCTTATCGAAATCGAAGACTTTCGTATAAATTCCGGTTGTTAAGTTAAATTGAAAGATGGCCCCCAGATTATTCTGACCTCCTGTACTAGCTATTCCAAAAATCCTTTCGTTAGTAATTGGGGTAAGCCCACCTATTGGAAATGAACCACTAGGTGTTGTGAAACTATATTTTTCCGATATGGAATTACTATTCAAGTTGTATTGAAAGATAGTACCAGCATTACTTGTACCTCCGTTAAGAGCTACCCCATAAAAACTATTGTCAACTTCAATTAGCCTGCCCAAAGGCCGAGTACCAGTTGTTGTGGAGAAATCAACTTTTTTATGAACACTACTTGTGTTAGGTGCAAACTCATAAATAACGCCTGCATCATTTGTACCACCTGCTTGAGTTAGGCCGTAAAGTAGTCCATTGGAAGCCACAAATAACGGCCCACTTGGCATACTACCACCTGCACCACCAAAGTCGAACTTGCTCGAGATTTCTGAGTTGGATGCATCAAATTCGAAGATGACGCCCGAGTTGCCTGCTCCACCACGATTATTTACACCATAATACTTGTTGTTTGACGCCCGTACTAAGCCATAGAGCGGGTTTGATCCCGTAACTGAATTGTTAAAATCTACTATCTTCTTATAGATGCCAGTTGCTGGATTGTAATTAAAAATGGTTCCATCACCATGGATTCCACCACCTGAGGTCACTCCATAAAAGCTGCCATTAGAATCTCTTATAAAGTTGCCTTGAGGATAAGAACCGTTAGTATGTCCAACAAAATTATGACGAACCTCAAACTCATTATTAATTGGATTAAACTCATATATCAAACCTACGCCAAAAGAACCACCTGAATAAATTGTTCCATAAAGCGAGCCGTTGGTTGCCTGTACAAGAGTGGTTTTTGAAAAAGCGAAACGATTTGGAATTGTGAAATCGTATTTTTTAATCAAGCTCCAGCTAAAAGGATCAAATTCAAAAAGGTAGCCGCAACTATTACTTCCCCTGCTATTTTCAATTCCATACAATTTGCCATTGACTGATTTTAGCAACTGATAGTGGGAATTATTCGGAATAAAAACAGATCCCTCACCAGTCAAATTGAATGTATTGGTTATGGTACCTAGTGCGGGGTCAAACTCAAAGAGATACTTGCTTGATGCCCCATAAAGTTTTCCATTTGATAACTCAACCATACTACCTCGGCATAGATTAAGATTAAACGCTGTGCCTCTGCCCATATCAAGTATTTTCGAAATAATTCCGGTTTCGATATCGAATGAAAAAAGTGTACCAAGGCCCCCTGCTCCACCTCTACTTGTTATTCCATAAATCAATCCATTTGATGAGATCATGAGGCCACCGTAAGGTTGACTTCCTGAAGAGGCTGCCAAAAAATCATGCATCTTCGTATATTCATCTG
>DPSB01000030.1:0-371 GCA_003537495.1 Cytophagales bacterium
GCTTTGCGCGATAAGCTGGAACGAAGTACCAAATACTTCCGAGAGAAAATGACTGCTGCGGGTTTTGATATTAAACCCGGTGTGCATCCCATTGTACCGATTATGTTGTACGAAGCGCCCCTCGCACAGCAATTTGCAGAACGGTTATTAGCAAAAGGAATTTATGTGATTGGATTTTTCTTTCCGGTAGTAGCCAAAGGCAAAGCCCGTATTCGCGTACAGATTTCGGCTGCACACGAGCAACATCATTTGGATAAAGCGATACAAGCGTTTACAGAGGTAGGGAAGGAGTTGGGTGTGTTGAAGTAAGTTCTTAACCACATAGATCACATAGCATATTAAGAACCTATGTGGCCTATGTTTCTATGTGG
>DPSB01000030.1:642-5071 GCA_003537495.1 Cytophagales bacterium
TGGCCTATGTTTCTATGTGGTTAGAAAATTTACGCTTGATAAATCCAGAATTACAATATTATTCTACCGCATCTTCTTCGGAATCAAATCCGAATCCGCAGAGAAAAGACCGAACATCGCTTGCGTATCTCCGGCCGGTAAAAAATAGATTTTGTTTTTCTTCCCTTTTAGCTTGAGGCAATACATGTTTAAGAAAGGTAGGTGCTTCACGCTCTTTACATCGTCCCACTCGTAACTTTTTTCTTTGCCGGGTTTAATCAGCTCAATTTTCTTTTTGCTGATAGCCACACGCCTGATGTGTTTGGAGACCAACAAGTGCAATGAAAAAAATATCAGCGCAATTGTAAAAAGGGCGAAGGCTACAAATCTGGCTTTAGGTGAATCTCCAAACTGGAGGAGCATGAGTACAGAGGCCAGTCCTTGCAGCGCACTAAGCGCCAGGAAAAAATATCTGGCAAGGTAAAATTTAACCGGGTTTGCTTCTTCCATTAATCATGATTAGTTGATTTGCAATACGAAATTAGCAAAAAATAGTTTTAATACTTACTTCTCTTACTAAGCCCAACTATGAACTAATTCTCAATCACCACCGGAAAATCTTGTCCGCGCGAGAATGTGTAAGGATACTGCGGTTTGCCTTTCATCTTTTGTGTCATCTCCGGCACCTGATCATCTAAATATGATTTCAACTCGTAGATCGTAACCTTGCCATCTTTCGGTGCACCATCGGCATCGCCTTGCAAAGCTTTTATTAATAAGTATGTAAACAACCCGTGACCTAACTCGGCAAACTCGGTTGCAAATTGTTCGCTACCAGCCGATGCCATTACATGAATGCCTGCACTGCGCGAAAGTTGCGCAATGGCTTTTTCTTCGGCAGCACCACGCGTGGCCAATAATTCTACCGATGCCCCCGATTGACACGCATCCATAATAATTAATTGTTTTAAGGCTTTTATGTTTTTCAATTTGTCTTGCAATAAGCTTGCTTCGATTGCTTCTTTCTGCAATGCACTTAAATCATACAACCGACTGCTTTCGGTGGGAATAAAAAAGAATTGATTGTCCACCATACTACCATGCCCGGCATAATAAAAGATGAACCCATCTTCCTGGTGGATTTTGCCCGCCAGTTCATCCAACTTTTTCAGAATGTTGGCGCGCGAGGCTTCTTCATCGTACAGGTTATGTAACTCTAAACTCTTGAACAGACTTCCTTTTTCATCCAACACTTTACCAAACGATTCGGCATCGGGTTTGGCATAGTTCAATGTCATCTTTGGATTTTTATACTGATTAATACCGACTGAAAGAATATAACACACACTACTCTTACCACCATGGTCGGCCACAACCTCAACCGACTGCGGGTCGGATTCAATTTTTTCTTTGTTGCTGGCGGACGCTGTTATCGTGTTGGTTCCATTAACCAATGTAAGTGTATGGCGATAAGTAGTACTTTCACCTTTGCGAGAAGGCAGTGTGAGTTTTGATTTTTCAATAGGCACACTTTTGCCGTTGTGAAAAAGTTTTACCGATTCAATACCACTGCCGGTATCCGTTAATCGAATCAATACTTCGGTTTGTGTGGTTTCATCACCCGGAAGGGTTGCAATTTTTACACCGGGTGGCGGTGCGTTATTTAATTTACCTTGAATCCCTTTCAGGTTATCGCTTCCCCGGCTTTGAAAAATCTTAGGTAATAAATCTGGTCGATAAAACTCATGAAAGAATTGATCGACACCGTAGGTTTTTAAACCATCTACAAAATGAATGTATTGCCTCGCGCCATCCGTTCCATTAAAATATCCCTCCGGATTTTTAACCATCCATTCACGTTCACCAAAATGGATGTGTTCAAAAAATTCTTTGCCGGTACCTAAATCCCAAAATTTGGTTACACCATCCAAGCTGTGGCTGATCAGCATTTTTTCATCGGGCGTTAGAATTAAAGAGGTAATTTCTGCCACGTGTCCTTCAAAGGTTTTGATAACCTTGCCATTCAAATCCCAGAAACGAATCGTGCGATCGGCTCCGGCACTGTAGATTCCGTTTTCTGAATTATTAAACATCGCCACATGAACTGCACCCTGATGGCCAGTAAATTTTTTTTCTGCCAAACCAGTTGCTATATCCCACAACCGGATGGAACCATCCCAACTGGCCGATAATAATTTTTTTCCGTCTCTGGATTGCGTGAGTGTGGCAATTAAATCGGTATGGCCTTCAAACGTGCGCACAGTTTTTTTGGAATCAATCTCGCGCATCTGAAGCTTATCGGTATTATCGCCCAGTGTGGCAGTAAAAACATATAAATCATTTTTACTGAAGAGTGAAACATAAGCCGAGCCTTCCTTCGATTCAAAATAATGAAGTCGCTTACCGGTTTTGGCATCGTGAATTTTTACGGTACCATCCCAACTGCTGCTAATGATTTGACTTTCATCGCTGTTAAAATGAACATCAAAAACGGGTTGATTGTGAGAGCTGATGGTAAAAATGGTATCGCCTTTTTCAGCATTCCATAAAATGAGTTTTCCATCGCCACCACCGGTAAGTAATCTTTTTCCATCAGCTGAATATTGATAACACAAAGAAGCTTTTTCATGGCCAACAAATTCCATTTTGGTTTTGCCTGTGGCGATGTCCCAGCTTTTGAGTTTATTACCGAACTTACCTTTCAGTAGCGTTTTCCCATCGCGACTAAGCAACAAATTGTTTTTATAGCGTACGTAACGCGCGATGTACGAATCCCAATAAGAGTTTGGATCATACGTTAATCCACCTTTATCGCGATGATTTAAAAATCCACTTAATTCGCTTTTCTTTTTGCCGGTCGCGGCATCGTAAATCAAAACCACATTGTTATCGCAAGCCACCAATACTTCATTGCCTGAATGATTAAATCGCGCTTGTGTTACTTCGCCTTCTAGTTTAGGATCGATGGTGAATAGCGAATCACCTTTATCGGAATAGAGTGTGATAACTTTTTCGGTAGTGGTTAAAATTCGTTTACCGTTGGCACTTACATCTACAGACGTAACATCATCAATAGATTTACTAAACGTGGTAATGGGTTTTGCTTGTGCGACATCATATTTCACAACTTCCTGATCGGTAGCTTTAATAATGAACCGACTATCGGCAGTAAACACCTGATCTACAAAACAACCGCCACACGATTCAAATGCGCGTGGTTTAATAGAATGAACTTTAGTCCAGTCTTTAGTTTGATATAAATCTACTGTAGCATCAGTGCCCACAGCCATCCATTGTCCATCGGCACTAAGCGATAAACTTTCTGCTCCACGATTTCCGGAAGCTACTAACCATGATTTGATTTTTTTCCCGCCAGTAAGTTCCCACACATGTACCATTTGACCGAGCGTAATAAAGTATCGCCCCAATGGATCAAAAGCTATATCATTAATCCGCTCTTGTCCACCGCCAAACCGGATGTTAAAAGATTCCGGTCCATCTAAGGTTATAGATTGTAATAGCTTTCCGGTTTTAACTTCCCAGATTTTAATAGTGTGATCGTTGCCACCCGTAATAAGGTACTTTCCATCACGACTAAAATCTAAACTGATAACGGAGGCCTGATGCCCCAGAAAGCTCCGCACCTCGCGGCCAGTTTTTACTTCCCAGAGTTTAGCCGATTTATCGCGACTGGCAGTAGCTACATAATTACTATCAGGACTAATGGCAACCGCCACTACGGCAAGTTCATGTCCTTTCTGAATAATGGTTTCGATCGACTGGCTATAAGCAAACGTTGTTGATGTGAGCAGAAGGAATAAAATCCGGATCATGAAAAATGAATTTACTAGTTAGGTGTGTTTGATGCTTTTAATTGACAATCGTTGTCAATTGCATCCGATCGCTATCGGGATTGTCAACTGTCAGTTAAAATACTATTGCGCTTTGATATCTTCAACCGGTTCACTTTCATCCTGCATTTCTTCCCAGGTTTTGGGTTCTTCATTGTGCAGGTATTCCAGAATGCGTTGCTCCACCTGTTTTAATTTCATGCTGCGTAGATACTTACCGTTGCGGGCCAGAATTAAACGGCCGGTCTCTTCCGAGATTGCCAACACAAGTGTATCGGTAACTTCGCTCATGCCTACGGCTGACCGATGCCTCATACCAAAGTAAGAGGGTAGGTTATCATTTTCGCTAACCGGAAGCACACAACGCGCAGCTTTAATGCGACCTTTATATATGATTATGGCGCCATCGTGCAACGGGCTTTGTTTATTGAAAATAGAAAGCAAAATTTTCTTATTCACTTTCGCGTCCAGCTCATCGCCTGTTTCAGCATAAAATTTTAGTTCAATGTCGCGCGAAAAAACAATTAGCGCTCCGGTGCGTGTGGCTTTTAAAGTTTTTAATGCTTCTATTAATTCATGAATATCAAAATCGTCATGGT
>DPSB01000206.1 GCA_003537495.1 Cytophagales bacterium
AAGATGTACCATTAGTCTATCACCCAGTTGAACAAGCTTCCTTAACGCGATTAAAAGACTTATGAAAAAAACTGGATTACTTTTTATTTGTGTAGTCACTCTCTTTTCCACAAAAGGGCAGGTAGTTAATACAGCTACCATGGATACTACCGATTTCAGGTATAATGGTAAGGTTACAATTGAAGGATATGTGGATACGTATTACGCTTACGATTTTAACAAACCAACTTCAGGCGACAGGCCTTACTTCGTATCGATGGCGCGGCATAATGAACTTACCATTAACCTTGCCTATGTAAGTGTAAAATATTCTGCTTCACGATTGCGTGGTCATTTTGTGCCTGGCTTTGGAACGTACATCAACGCTAATTATACAAACGAATCGTTCAGCCTTAGAAACATTGTAGAAGCATCGGCTGGCATAAAGTTGTGGCGAAATAAAAATATCTGGATAGATGTGGGTGTTTTTGGTTCACCTTATACGAATGAAAGCGCTATCTCAAAAGACCACCTTGCTTATACCCGATCATTTGCTCCGGAGTACGTGCCCTATTATTTGTCGGGCGTTAAACTTACGCTACCCCTTTCAGCTAAAATTAATGCCTACCTATATTTACTCAATGGCTGGCAGCAAATACAAGATGCCAACAACAACAAATCTGTTGGCACACAAGTGGAATATCGGCCATCTGACTATCTTTTAATTAACTGGAATACATATTTAGGTAATGAACGTTCGCAGCAACGCACCGAATTTGGTACACGCTACTTTACTGATTTGTTTTTTATTTATTCAAAAGGAAAATGGTCGGCTACTGGTTGTTATTATATAGGTGCTCAACAGCGCACCTATATGAACAGTGCCATCTGGTGGCAAGCCAATGTAATTGGCCGCTACGCACTTTCAGATAAATTATCCGTATCAGGCCGATTGGAATATTTTGAAGATCGGGATGAAGTTCATATCGATCCCATAACTGGAGTTGCAGGGTTTGAAACTTACAGCAGCTCTTTGGGCCTGAACTATAAAGTTGCTGATAACATTTTGATTAGAACCGAAGGCAGATCGTTCTTTTCAAATAAGCAAGTTTATGAAAGAAATGGTGAAGCAGTTAAAAACAGTAATCTGATCACCACAAATGTTACGCTTTGGTTCTGATTATTTAGTGGCAACCTAATGAGGTTCCGCACCATAATTTTTTTCACCGGCTCGTATCGCAACGGTTAAAACATTTTGTTTGGGTGGAAGCGGGCAGGTTGCATGCGGTGTAAACACACAAGGCGGATTATAGGCTTTATTAAAATCCAATATTACCTTCTCGTTACCGATTGGTTTTTTAGCATACATGTATCTGCCTGCGCCATACGTTTCGGTGCCACTGGTAGCATCTGCAAAAATGATAAACAATTCATCACCCTCGGCTAACGCATCCAACCGATACGTCTTTCCTTCCAGTTTAAACACCAGCGTGCCCGGTGAACGTTGGGGTGTAGTTTGCCCCAACACATTTGTGATTTCGATTGTACGCAAAGAGTCTTTTTGCTCCAGTGTAGCTTCAACGCGATATTCAGCAGCAACCGGATAGCGGTCAATTGTAGTGAACGTTTTTAATGCTTCTGCATTATTATCGCGCAGGCGCACACCAAGTTTGGTATCACGTTTAATAATGTTCCATCGCAGATCGCCCACCTGAACTTGCGGAGCACGAGTTGAATCCGGATGAAAAATTAAACGCGAGTCGATGGTATCCTTATCTACAGTTGCCAGCACTCCCTTATTAACTACTAGCGTAACGGTATTATCCTTCACCAAAAAGTATCCGGCATGGCTTGCGATTTTTCCTTGCGGGAATACAAGGGCATTACTTGAATCACTTCCAAAAGTATTCATTCCAGGTTCCAGCCAATGCAAGCCAACCAAATTGAGCCAACCGTTCGGTGCTTTCAGATTTGCAATCCGCTCGGCATGCCAGGCTTCTACTTCTGTTTGATGAGCTTTGATTTCTTCAGGAGTTAAAGGTTTAGATTGAGTACAACCCGAAACAATTATGATAAGTAATAAAAAGTAACGCATTTAGTCTATAAGATTAATAGACAAAAATAAGACTTTACTTGATTCTTTACGTGCACTGGCGTGCATTAATTGTTCGCCACCGGACAAACAGCGGAATGGGACCTTTGAAAAAACAGAAATCTGCATCACTTCTTCATTTGGCATAATTATTACTACAAATAGGAAATTATTATTTCAAACAACTGTTTCAATGAAAAAATACCAACTGGGCGAGTTTGAAGAAGTGGTGATGCTTACCGTGGGCATCTTATATGATGAAGCCTATGGCGTATCCATTAAAAAGGAAATTGAATCGCGTTTAAAACGCGGAGTAAGTGTAGGTGCCTTGCAAACTGCCTTAAGGCGATTGGAAGATAAAGGCTATCTGAAATCGCGCGAAGGTGAGGCCACCGAAGAACGTGCCGGTCGCCCAAAGAAGTATTTCTCTATTACTGCCTATGGCAAAAAAGCAATGGAGTACACCAAGAGCACACGCGATGAATTGTGGAGAGCAATACCAGAAGTAGCGTGGAATCCGAAAATCTTAGGAATGAGTTGAGTTAGGTTACCAGTTGCCAGTCTCCAATCACCGGCTTACTGACAACACTAAAATACACTGATGAAAAAGGATAACACAACACCTCCCCAACTCGTCCTTCGCTTCTTCCGCTGGTTCTGCCACCCAAAGTTGCGCGATAGCATTGAAGGTGATTTGATGGAGTTATATGAAGAGCGAAGAACTAAAAATAATAAGTGGAAAGCAGACTTTCTCTTTATAGTGGATGTACTGCTTCTATTCAGACCCGGAATTATAAAACCAACAGAAGGAACACACACATTAAACACCTACGGCATGTACAAAAGTTATTTTAAAGTTGGATGGAGGAATCTGGTTAAGAACACGGGATACTCAATAATCAATATTGGTGGCCTGGCGCTCGGTATGGGTGTAGCGATGGTAATTGCATTATGGGTATATGATGAGCTATCGTTTAACCAGTACCACGAAAATTATCCCCGCATAGCGCAGGTAATGAAAGGTGGCTCGTTTGAAGGTAAGCATTATGAAGGACAGACCTCGTTACCTTATCCGTTAATCGAGGAGTTAAAAAATAATTATGCGGACAATTTCAAACACATTGTTCCGGTTTCGTGGTACTGGGAAGGGGTGCTTTCTATTGGCGATAAAAAAATCTCGAAGAAAGGATTGTACATCGGTGAAGGTGCACCCGAAATGCTTACCTGGAAAATGGTGTATGGCGATTGGTCTGCATTGAAAGAGATGCATTCGATTATGATTTCTCAATCAACAGCCAAAGCACTCTTTGGTGATGCCGATCCCATTAATCAGGTCTTGAAAATTAATAATGAACAGGATGCTACCGTCACCGGGGTGTATGAAGATTTCCCGATGAATACAGAATTCTACGGACTTCAATTTGTTCAACCCTGGAGTTTTCTGATGAAGGATGCAGTATGGATAAGCAAACAAGGATGGGACAATCATTTTCTTGAACTCTATGTGGAGGTAGCACCGAATACCAACTTTGAGCAAGTTGAAGCAAACATCATCAACGCAGAAATGACTGCTATTAAGGATCTGGCTTATATGAAAGATGAATTGAAGTACAACTACGAAATACTTCTACATCCCATGAGCGACTGGCACTTGCATTCTGATTTTAAAGAAGGTGTTCTTCAAAATGGTCCACTGCAAATGGTTTGGTTTATTGGGTCCATTGGTGTATTCGTACTGCTGCTGGCTTGCATCAACTTTATGAATCTTAGCACAGCTCGTTCTGAAAAGCGGGCGAAAGAAGTGGGTATTCGGAAAACCATTGGCTCAGTGCGCTGGCAATTAATCGGACAGTTTTTGAGTGAATCATTTCTGGTTGTGATACTGGCTTTTGTTTTCGCCATAACATTGGTAGCCGCTTCACTTCCCTGGTTTAACGAGCTATCGGGTAAAGCGATGGGTTTGCCGTGGACGCAGGGATGGTTTTGGATAGGTAGTGCTTTATTTCTTTTCCTTACCGGAATGCTGGCCGGAAGTTATCCTGCACTTTATCTGTCATCGTTCAAACCCGTAAGTGTGTTGAAGGGCGTTTTTCGTGCAGGTCGGTTTGCATCTACACCTCGCAGGGCGTTGGTTGTTTTACAGTTTACGGTTTCCGTAATGCTTATCATTTGTACAGGCGTTATTTATAATCAACTCATGTATGTGAAGGATCGCCCGGTGGGCTATGAACGAGACGGATTGATTCTGGTACCTAAAAAATCAAACGCCTTTACAACAAAAGCAGATGCATTGAAAGCAGAACTTATAGCGAGTGGTGCAGTAAGTGAGGTTGCAGAAGCAGGTGGATCGGTTACACAAGTGTGGTCGAACAATGGTGGCTTTACACAAGATGGAAGAAATCTGGATAAGGATCATGGCTTTGCTACCCTGGGTGTCTCTCACGACTATGGTAGAACCGTAGGCTGGGAGTTTATAGAAGGTCGCGATTTCTCGAAAGAGATTGCCAGTGATTCAGCAGGATTTGTTATTAATGAAGCTGCTGCAAAGTTTATGGAGATTGATAACCCTTCCGGCCAAATCATTCATTGGAAAAACGGACCCTGGAATGTAGATAGCGATTTTAGAATCCTGGGCGTAATCAAAGATATGGTGATGGATTCTCCCTTCGAGCCCGTAAAGCCAACCGTCTACTTCACAATGGGATGGAAAAATTGGTTGTTACTGCGCATTCCTCCCAATGTTCCGGTACGGGATGCACTTCCTAAAATTGAAAAAGCATTTGCCCATGTTATTCCCGACATACCATTTGATTACAAATTTGCCAATGTAGAATACAATGCAAAATTCGAAACGGAAGAACGCATTGGAAAATTGGCAGCAATCTTTACAACACTCGCCATCATTATCAGTTGTCTTGGCTTGTTTGGGCTTGCTTCTTTCATCGCGGAACAGCGAACAAAAGAAATTGGTATCCGAAAAGTATTGGGGGCTTCGGTTGCTAACCTTTGGAGGATGTTATCGCGTGAGTTTGTGCTGTTGGTAATCTTGTCGTGTGTAATTGCCGCACCGCTTTCCTATTACATTTTGCATCAAGGAATTCAACACTATGAATATCGAACCGATATCAGTTGGTGGATTTTTGCATTGGCTGCTGGTGGCGCATTGCTTATTACGTTGCTCACAGTAAGCTTTCAATCCATCAAAGCAGCAATGGCGAATCCTGTGAATAGTTTAAGAAGCGAATAAGAGATGTTACCAGTTACCGGTTTACTAGCAACTGGAAACCGGTAACTAGAAAATGATGAAATCAAATCCACCCAAACTCCCGCTCCGTTTCTTCCGCTGGTTTTGCCACCCGAAGTTGCGCGATAGCATTGAGGGCGATTTGATGGAGTTGTATGAAGAACGTGTAAAAGAAAAGGGGAAACGAAAAGCAGATTTACGATTTGTATTGGATGTACTGCTACTATTTCGGCCAGGCATTATTAAACCAACAGAAGGTTATCAGAATTTAAACACATACGGTATGTATAAAAACTATTTTGTAACAGCATGGCGAAATGTAGTTCGCAAAAAATCGTCTGCTGCCATTAATGTATTTGGTCTTACGCTCGGCATTACGTGCGCGCTAATCATTTTTGCACTTGTAAACTACCATTTAAGCTTTGACGACTTTCATAGCGATGTCGATAGAATTTACCGGTTTGTAACAGAGGAACACCGCGATGAAATTGAATACGATAACAGTGTGCCACCACCCTTTGGGAAATTTTTTCGCGATGACTACACCTTCAGTGAGAACACAGCTCGCCATTGCATCGAGGGCAATGAGTTAATTACCATAGAAGAAAATGGTGAAAGCAAAAAGTTCAACGAAACCATCTCGTTTGCAGAACCTGAACTTTTTAAAATATTTAGCTTCCCATTGCTCGTTGGAAACCCGCAAACTATTCTGGTCGATCCCAACACGGCTGTTATAACAGAAAATATTGCCGCCAAATATTTTGGCGATGAGCCAGCCATTGGCAAAACCATTCGCTTGAATAATAAGATTGACTTTGTTGTTTCGGGGGTATTGAAGAACCTGCCGACTAATTCTGACATACAAACAGAAATCTATTTTTCATATAGCACAATAAAACAATACAACGAGTGGTATGCTTCGGACGATGCCTGGGGCGGCATTACCAGCAGCATTAAAACCTATACAAAACTAAAGCCTGGTGTAAATCCAGCCGATGTAGAGGAAGCAGTTGATACATACGTGAAAAGATTTCGTCCCAAAAGTAAAAATGTACATCACTATAAACTTCAACCATTAAACGATGTACACTTTAATGCACGCTACGAAGGTGTAATGAGCAAAACAACCATTTTGGTTCTTTCCCTGGTGGGAATGCTTCTGGTGCTAACAGCCAGTTTAAATTTTATAAACCTTACTACAGCCCAGGCCGTAAATCGCTCGAGTGAAGTTGGCGTACGCAAAAGTTTGGGCGGTGCCCGCAGTCAATTGTTCTGGCAGTTTACCATCGAAACCGGATTGGTGGTATTGGTTGCAACCGGATTGGCATTTGTGTTTTCGTATGCTATACTGCCGCAGCTAAATAGTTTTCTCAATACCAACATTACTATTAACTTATTTGGTAATGGCAAGTTGCTGTTATTTACAACTGCATTGGTTGTAATGGTTACCGGCTTATCGGGTGCCTATCCGGCCATTGTGCTATCCGGTTTTAAACCTGTGCTGGCCTTAAAAGGAAAACTAAGTGGCAAAACAACCGGAAGTTTCAATATCAGGCGGGCACTTATCATAACACAATTCTCCATCTCTCAAATTCTTTTGTTGGGATTGATTGTTATGTACTTCCAGATGCGCTACTTCAGCAAAACTGATATGGGCTTTGATACCGAGGCCATCATTATGGTGCCCGTTGGATCTAATGATGAAAAACTTAAAACGGTAAAATCGCAACTACTGAATACACCCGGTGTTGAAAACGTAACGTTATGTTTTGGGGCACCCGCATCCGATAATCTCTGGACTACATCAATAAGATTTGATGACCATGCAGAAAGTGAAACTTTTTCTATCAGTCATAAAGGAGCCGATGAGGATTATCTCTCAACCTTTGATTTAGAACTTTTGGCAGGGAGAAACCTGACACCCTCAGATACGGTGCGAGAATTTCTGGTGAATGAAAATCTCTTGTCGAAATTAAGCCTCACCTCGCCTGAAGAAATTCTTGGAAAAAATATAACCGTAAATGGCTCGTGGAAAGGGCCGGTGGTGGGTGTGGTGAAAGACTTTCATGAACAATCGTTCCATGCAGATATAAAACCGGTGTTTATCACCACATCCGGAAATACCTATAATTCCATCGCGATTAAAATCAGCATGGGTAATGCAAATGAAACACTCCAATCAATAGAAAAAGTATGGAGTAGTACATACCCCGACTTAATCTATAAATACGACTTTTTGGATGAACAGATTGCCAGCTTCTATCAGACCGAGCAACAGATGGTTACGGTTGTTTACATTTTTGCAAGCATAGCCTTGATTATTGGTGCACTGGGATTGTATGGATTGGTTTCATTTATGGCGGTTCAAAAAACAAAAGAGATCGGTATCCGGAAAGTATTGGGTGGCGATGTTGCGCAGATACTCTGGATTTTTGGCAAGGAGTTTACCGTGCTGGTGGCTATTGCATTTCTGATTGCTGCGCCCGTTGGCTGGTATGTTATGTCGCAGTGGCTATCCAACTACGCCTTTAAGGTTGACATCAGCATTTGGATGTTTGCATTAGAATTGTTCATCGTTGCTGTGGTTGTAACGGTTACAGTTGGCTATCGATCTATAAAAGCAGTGGTTGCCAATCCGGTAGAGAGTTTGCGATCGGAATAGTTGCCAGTTACAAGTTACCGGTAACGGGCAACTTGTAACAAACAAGAAATAAACTTTGAAACATAACAATCAAATACCTCCCCAACTCCCGCTCCGCTTCTTCCGCTGGTTCTGCCATCCGAAGTTGCGCGATAGCATTGAGGGCGATTTGATGGAGTTGTATGAAGATCGAAAAATTATAAGTGGAAAGGTAAAAGCGGACGCACACTTTATCAAAGATGTATTGCTGTTGTTCAGACCAGGAATCATCAAACCAACAGAAGGAACACAAACATTAAACACATACGGTATGTATAAAAGTTATTTTAAGATTGGATGGCGGAATCTGTTAAAGAACAGAGGCTTTGCTGTAATCAACATCGGAGGCCTTGCTGTTGGTGTAACCGTAGCTATACTCATCGGGCTTTGGATTTTTGATGAACTTAACTTTGATACCTATCACACCAACTATAACCGGATTGCACAAGTATTAACCCGCGAAACAGATGAAGACGGAACCGGAATAAATACTTCCCTTCCATACCCATTGGCTTTAGAACTGAAAGCAAACTATGCTGATAATTTCAAACACATTGTCGTTTCAACATTTAGTGTTCGTGAATACATTTTATCGACAGAGGATCGAAATTTTACAAAGACCGGACAATTTATGGATGCCGGTGCGCCAGAAATGTTATCGTTGAAAATGATTCACGGCTCATATGCTGCGCTAAACGATCCTAATACAATCATACTGTCTGCATCTGCAGCTCAAACTTTCTTTGGCGATAGTAATCCGGTAAACCAATTAATGAAAATTAACAACCGACTTGATGTAAAAGTTACCGGTGTTTACGAAGACTTACCTAAGAACACAACTTTTGCCGATCTGAAGTTTTTAGCTCCATTTGATCTATGGGTGGTTGATAATCCATGGGTAAAAGAAAAAGCCATTAATGATTGGAGTAATCACTTTTTGAAAGTTTATACTGAAATTTTGCCTTCAACTAATTTTACAAACGTATCCGTACGTATTAAAGATGCTGAACTCAATGGCGTGAAAGACATTCCAGAGCAAGCCGCGCAAAATCCTGAAGTTTTTTTACACCCCATGCAGGATTGGCATCTCTATAGTTTTAAAAACAGCGTTGTAAATCCCGAACCAAGCAGAATTGTAAAACTGGTTGGATTGATTGGCGCATTAGTACTTGTACTGGCCTGCATTAACTTCATTAACTTAAGCACCGCGCGCAGCGAAGTAAGAGCAAAAGAAGTAGGTATAAGAAAAGCAATTGGCTCTTTGCGTCACCAACTCATTGGTCAATTCTTAAGCGAATCTTTTCTGGTTGTGATTTTAGCATTCGTAATAGCATTTACATGGGTTAGTCTGCTGCTGCCGTGGTTTAATGATCTTACAGCTAAGCAAATCGTTTTGCCCATTGGCAGTACTCCATTCTGGTTAATGATACTTGCTATTGTTTTAGTAACAGCTCTCCTTGCCGGTATGTACCCGGCTGCCTATCTCTCTTCCTTTAAACCGGCTAAAGCTTTGAAAGGTGTTATGCGTGCCGGAAAAGGTTTGTATTCACAACGCATAATTTTAGTAGTCACACAGTTTACTATTTCAGTTACACTGATTATCTGCACAATAATTATCTATAATCAGATTCAATTTGCGCAAAACAGACCTGTAGGGTATAGCCGCGAAGGATTGATCATGCTGGAAATGAAGGGCAACGACCTGAAGGGTAAGTATGAAATCTTAAGCAGTGAATTGAAAAAGACCGGTGTAGTTGCTGAAGTATCTCAATCAATGGGAAAAATAACGCAGGTATGGTCAAACAACGATGGTTGGGACTGGCAGGGCAGGGACCCAGCACTTACCAAAAGTTTTGGAACACTTACTATTACACCTGAACACGGTAATGTAATTGGTTGGCAAATACTGCAAGGCCGCGATTTCAGTAACAACCTGGTAAGCGACTCTTCAGCTATTATTATCAATGAAGCAGCGCTTAATTATATGGGTGTAATGAATGTGGTAGGTGAACGTATGAGTTGGACATTCAATGACAAAACCTATCACTACGAAGTAATTGGAATCGTGAAGGATATGGTTATGGAATCTCCTTATCAACCCATACGGCCAACTATATTTTTAATGAAAGCACCTAACGGCAAGCCCAATTGGGTGAATATAAAAATCAATCCAGCTATCAGCACACAACAAGCACTTATTAAAATAGAAGAGGTGCTTAAGAAAGTTGCTCCCACCATTCCATTCGATTATAAGTTTGTTGATGAAGAGTACAATGCAAAATTTCTTGCTGAAGTACGCATCGGAAAATTGGCCAGTTTGTTTTCATCTTTAGCAATTTTCATTTCCTGCCTGGGTTTATATGGTATGGCCAGCTTTATTGCTGAACAACGAACAAAAGAAATTGGCATTCGTAAAGTTTTAGGTGCCAGCATCACCAACCTCTGTGCATTGCTTTCAAAAGATTTTGTGCTATTGGTTGCCATTTCTTGCATTGTTGCAATACCTATTGCTTACTATTCAATGGCAGCCTGGTTAATGAAGTTCCCTTATCGAACGGAATTATCTTTCTGGATATTTATAGTAACCTGTGTTGGTGCGTTAATGATTACACTTTTAACTATAAGTTTTCAGGCCATTAAAACTGCAATGGAAAATCCGGTGAAAAGTTTGAGAAGTGAATAAGAGATGTTACCAGTTACTGGTTTACCGGAAACCGGTAACTATAAAATGATGAAATCAAATCCACCTCAACTCTCACTCCGCTTCTTCCGTTGGTTTTGCCACCCGAAGTTGCGCGATAGCATTGAGGGCGATTTGATGGAGTTGTATGAGGAACGACTGGAGCAAAGTGGAAAGTTTAAAGCCGATTTAAGATTCATTATTGATGTAATGCTTCTCTTTCGTCCCAGTATAATAAAGCCCGCTGAAGGACATAAAAATTTAAACACATACGGTATGTACAAAAGCTATTTTAAGATTGGATGGCGGAATTTGGTGAAAAGCAAAGTACACGCATTCATTAATATTAGCGGGCTGGCATTGGGTATAGCCAGTGTTTTTCTGATGGCTATGTATGTTAAGCATGAACTAGGATACGACCGGCATTACCCTCAACCCGAAAATATTTACCGCATTACATGGGAGAATGGAACCCCACAAACCCGCACACCACACCCTATGGCGCAAGCGATGGTTGCCGACTTTCCGGAAGTAGAAAGTGCAGTTAGCCTATCGCCCATCTGGGCAGCAGGTTTAACGCGGGCGATTTATTCCATGAGCAATCCAGAGAATGATATTCGTTTTGATGAGAAAAATCTTCTGGCTGTTGATACTACATTCTTCGATGTGTTCGGATTTCCGGTTGTTCGGGGCGATGCGCGAAAAGCGTTGAAGAATGTAAATGCCATTTTGATTTCGGAATCAACGGCAAAAAAATATTTTGGCGAGGCAGACCCCATCGGCAAACAACTGATTGTATATCCGGACAGTGCCTTATTGGAGGTAATGGCTGTGTTTAAAGATGTGCCCCAACAATCGCACTTTCATTTCGACATGCTGGTCTCGTACGTGCGCGAGAAGTCGTTCGATCCAAATGACGAATACTATACGTGGGCAGACTTTGGTCACTTCAACTATATTCGGTTAAAGCCTGGCACGGATGCCAAAGCACTTGAGGCTAAGCTGATGCCGTGGGTTCGCAAATACATTAACTGGTTAGACGAGTCGTATAACCATGCGATAGCCAACAACATGGGCTTTCATGTTCAACCCGTAACGGACATTCATTTGAAATCTAATTTGCGCTGGGAGCTTGAGGCGAACGGAAATATTGAATACGTGTATATCATGGGTGCTGCCGCATTACTCACCCTGCTCATTGCGTGCATCAACTTTATGAATCTGATCACTGCCAAATCCGTAGAGCGGGCTAAAGAAATCGGGATCCGGAAAACAATGGGGGCATTACGCAAACAGCTATCGGTGCAGTTTATCGGTGAATCCATCTTAGTAACCGGTATCGCACTTGTTTTTGCGGTACTTGTGCTGGAAGCAAGTTTACCATTTTACAACTCCCTCACCGGCCAATCGTTGTCATTAAACTATAGAGAAACAGTGCCGGTTTTGATGCTGGTTGCAATTGTAGTTGGGATTGGTTCGGGAATTTATCCTGCGGTTATTCTTTCGGCTATTCAGCCACAAAGTATTTTGAAAGGAAAGTTCCAAACCTCGGCTCGCGGAAATGGCTTGCGCAATGGGTTAATTGTTTTTCAGTTCGCGATTTCGATGGTATTGATTTCCGGAGCCGTTATTATCTACAACCAACTCAATTTCATTCGAAACAAAAACCTCGGCTTTGGTAAAGAAGAAGTGCTGGTTATTCCAATGAAGAATGAGCACATGGACAGACGCATGGAGGACATTAAAAATGAATTGAGTGGAATAGAGAGGGTCGTTTCTGTTTCGGCTAGTTCAAATATGCCGGGTGGACAATTCAATCAGAACTCCATCGCCTTGGTAGAGACGCCCGAAAATGATATTGCTACTTCTGAAGTTTTTGTGGATTATGATTTCCATAAAACGATGAATCTGGAAGTAAAAGAGGGTCGGTATTTTACAATTGATGATAAACCCAGTGCAACTGAAATGAAGTTTGTTATCAATGAAACGGCTGCACGACAACTCAGCAATTCATCGGTGGTTGGGAAGGAGATTAATTGGTATGCGTATGAAAATGATCAGCCAATTGTTGGTCGGGTGGTGGGTGTGGTGAAAGACTTTCATTTTCAATCGTTACACGAACCGCTCAGGCCGCTATTGATGATTCCTTACCCGGCTTACAATCATCTGATAATAAAACTGAATACTAAAAACTTTGAAGGCTCTCTGGCACAAATTAAAACCGTATATCAAGAGTTTGAAAATTCATTTCAATTTGAGTTCGCTTTTCTGGACGATCAGCTTGATAGACAATATGAATCAGAGGTGCGCACGGGTATTATCTTCAGTACGTTTGCATTTGTTGCAATCGTTATTGCCTGCTTCGGCTTGTTTGGTATGGCCATGCTTACATTTAGTCAGCGTATGAAAGAAGTGAGCATTCGTAAAGTGCTGGGGGCTTCTGTTGGCGGTTTGATCATTTTATTGCTACGCGATTTCACCAGGCTTATCGTTTTTGCCATCATACTAGCCACACCGTTGGCGTGGTGGCTAATGGATCGTTGGCTGAATAATTTCATTTATCAGGTGAGTATCCATCCGCTTGTGTTTTTTGTTTCAGGAATTGGGCTCATTGCCATTGCCTGGCTTACGCTCGGATATTTTACTTTGAAAACCTCTAAGGTTAACCCTGCCGAAGCATTAAAACGAGAGTAGAAATCAAGTTTAAAGGCTTGGCATTAACATAACTGTTAATTTACTTAACAAAAGTGAAACTAATTTATTAAGTTCACGTTTGTTAAGTAAATACTATGACACAACATTCACTCGGAGAGTTTGAAGAACTCGTTTTATTAATGGTGGCCGCCCAGCACGATGAAGCCTATGGTGTTACTATTCTGGAAGGTCTTGAAGAAAAACTCAAGAAGAAAGTAAACATCAGTGCCGTCCACGTAGCGCTTAAGCGCATGGAAGACAAAGGCTTTGTCAAGTCGCGCTTTGGCGGCATTACCGAAGACCGTGGCGGCAGACGTAAAAAGTTTTACGTGATTACCGCACTCGGAAAAAAAATGCTGGATGCACAATATGATTTAAGAAACAGTATTTATAAACAGATTCCTAAAATTTCGTTTGGTTGATGCAATTGTTTCAAAGTTGACAGTTGACAAATGGTCAATTGACAATCAACTATTTTGTCAAGTGCCTATTGGCAACTATAAATTAATATGAAAGTACCCCCAAAATATCCCCTTCAATTTCTCCGCTGGTTTTATTCCTGCTCTATTAACAGCTT